>NZ_CFKYFN010000062.1:0-31335 GCF_985060555.1 Odoribacter sp.
AGTGAGAATAAGCTTTCTTAAATCAAGACTAATCTGCAATTCAGTGATAACGTTAGTCGGAGGTGATCGGGATTGGTGACCATTGGAGCGGGAACGAGGATCCGGTTAGGTTTTCCGAACGCCCGACCGGTGGTGTCTGAGCGAAGCGAGTTCCGCCGGTCAGTGAAGGAAAACCTTACCGGACCGGTCCAGGCGAACCGGTCTGACGGTATAAAACCCGAAATCGGAATAGATAGAAAAAAATAAACCTACTTTTAAAGTAGTTAAATAGGTTTCAACGGTTACAAAAGTTTTAAAAGTCAAGTCTAACCGTTGAAACCATGGTAACTTATGTAATCGCTGTAACTAAAAAAGTTTTATTCATCCAGTTTATTTTCTTGCTTGCTGAAGCTTCGAAGCAAGATTAGTCCGGAAGTTTTCGGGCCTGTAGCTTATCCGGACATTCTTGCAGTAAGGTGGCGATTGTTTTCTGAAATACCGGATGGACAAAATCCGGTAAGATTTCTGCCAGAGGAGTCAGTACAAAATTGCGTTCCTGCATACGGGGATGAGGAAGTATTAAATCCGGCGTATTCAGAATGACAGAATCATAAAATAACAGGTCGATATCGATCGGACGGGAAGAATAGCGGGGTCCGCCGGCAAGTCTGATCCGTCCTAAGCGTTTTTCTGTTTCGAGACAACGTTGTAAAAAATCGAAGGCCGATAACCGGGTTTGAAAAACAACGACCTGGTTGAGAAAATTTTCATCACATTCGAAGCCCCAGGGGGCTGTTTCGTAAAACGACGAAGCCATTACCCATTGCTCTGTCGATGACAATATTCGAATGGCTTCTGTTATAAGCTGGCGTTTATTGCCGGAATTGCTTCCCAGTATGGTGACTACCTGCATCTTTTACCCGTTCTTTTTGTAATATTGCCGGTTATTGTTGCCTTTATTATTGTTGTTATTGTTATTCTTCTGGTAGTTTTTGTTCATCGGCTTATTGGAACTGGGCTTGCTCTTTTTCTGTAACAGATCTTTCGGATTGGAAAGAGTCATACCCTCCGGTAAGATAACGGTACAGCCGCATAAGGTGTTGATGTCGTTATAGATTTGTTCGTCTTCGACGCTATCTTTATTCCAGGTGAGGAATGATTTCTTCATGTGGTTGGCGGTCAGAACGATCAGTGCTCTTTTTTGTTCCGGATCTTCCAGCTCTTTGATTTTGTCTATGAGTTTTTCAACTAATTTGCCGTAGTGCTTGTATTTGATGTGATTCGAACTGTAAGGCAGTCTTTCCGGTTTCTCCTGTAGTTTGGAGAGAGAAGGGAGAGGATAGGGAGTATCTATATCCAATTTAAATTCAGACATGATGGCCAGATGATCCCAAAGTTTATGCCGGAAATCGGGAACGTCCCGTAAGTGAGGATAAAGATTTCCCATCACGTCGATTACTGTCTTTGCGGCTCTGGTTCTTTCTTCCCGGTCTTCAATGGTCAATAGGTAATCTACCATTTTTTGTATGTTACGTCCATATTCAGGAAGTAATAATTTTTTCTTTTGGGTATTATATTCCATAAAAATACTATGTGTTTCTTAATCGCAGTACGTTGTTTTTACCAGATATAAAGAAAATATTTATTTATTTGCAGACTTTAACCGGATTTCTCCGGGTTGAAGGCAATCCGAAAATCGTTATTCTGTAAAATAGCGATTTCAAGGTATCTCTTTCAGATTATGAGGCAAATATACGCTTTTTAGTGTTCTGACGGAAGTTTTTAGTCTGCTTGAATGTATAATTTTGCAAATTTTAACAAAAGAGTCCGGCTTCCCCCTTCACGGAAGACCACTTTTGCCTTTTTTTGTACGCCTAAACCTTCCAGGTTGATCACTTTTCCGGCTCCGAAGGTAGGATGAAAAATGATCATACCGGGAACGACCTGATTGGAGTCGATCGGTTTGAGTTTCGATCGGTCGATGGCCGGAATATCTATTGTTGCGGGTTTATTCAAAGTGATCGCCGGCTTATGTAAACCGGACATAGCTGTCGTAGTTTTTAATTTGAAACCTGAGGGTTCTTCCCGCATCGCGATATATCCTTCGAGGAATTCCTGATCGATCTCACCGATAAAACGGGAAGGCCGCGAGGATACCACTTGGCCGTTTTTGTAACGGGAAGTGGCGAACGACATGAAAGCCCGTTTTTCTGCCCGGGTGAGAGCGACATAGAAAAGCCGCCGTTCTTCTTCCAGGGCGGCAGGAGTGGTCACACATTGCTGGGCCGGGAAAAGTTCTTCTTCCAGACCGGTGATAAATACATTGCTGAATTCCAGTCCTTTCGATGCATGGATGGTCATGAGGGTCACTTTGTTTTGATCCCCTTCTTTATCTCCGTCCTGATCTGTCAACAACGCTACTCCTTCGAGGAAGGCCGGTAATTTATCGTCTTTCCCCTCTTTATAGGCGGTTTCACTGAAATCTTTGATACCGTTCAGGAGCTCTTGGATATTTTCTTTCCGGGATACGCCCTCCGGTGTTTCGTCATTGGAAAGGTCGTCGATGATACCGGAAGAACGGGCGATGATAACAGCTGCGTCATACGCATTTTCATTCGCTATCTGTTCCCGGAAACGTTCGATCAGACTACCGAATTTCTGTAATTTGGAAAGGGTACCGCTGTTGAAAGCGCCGGCCACCTTATCGAGGTTACAGAGTACGGTCCACAGGCTGACATGATATTTTCCGGCGATTTCCCGGATTTTATCTACGGTCGAATCTCCGATTCCCCGACGGGGATAGTTGATGATCCGTTTGAAAGCTTCTTCATCGTTCTGATTCACGGTCAGCCGGAAATAAGCCAGCAAATCCTTGATTTCTTTCCGTTGGTAGAAAGATTGGCCGCCGTAAATTTTATAAGGAATATTCCGTTTACGGAGGGCTTCTTCTAAGATACGCGACTGGGCATTCGTACGGTAGAGAATAGCAAAATCGCTGTATTCCTGCTGCTCGTAATTGGCTAGCCGGAAGATTTCATTCGTGACCTGGAAACCTTCTTCCTTATCGGATAAGGCCCGCAATACCTTGATCTTTTCACCTTCTTCGTTTTGAGAAAAGGTCTTTTTGGGAATTTGTTCTTTGTTCTTACTGATCACACAATTCGCTGCATCTACGATCGTGGTCGTCGACCGGTAATTTTGCTCCAGTTTGTATAGCTTGTATTCCGGATAATCGTTTTTAAAATTAAGGATGTTCTCGATCCGGGCTCCCCGGAAAGAATAAATACTTTGTGCATCATCCCCGACTACACAGATGTTATGATGCCGGTCCGAAAGTTTTTTTACGATCAGGTATTGGGCGTAATTGGTATCCTGATATTCGTCGACCAGGATATAATTGAATTTCTGTTGATATTTGGCCAGAATGTCCGGGAAATCACGGAACAGGATATTGGTTTGCAGCAAAAGATCGTCGAAATCCATAGTATCCGATTGTTTGCAACGCTGCTGGTATTGTTTGTAGATTTCTCCCAATAACGGGCGTTTGCCGGCTGTATCTTCGGATAAAATGCGGGAAGATTGGGCATAACTCTGAGCGACGATCAGGTTGTTTTTCGCCATCGAAATCCGTCCGAGGATTGTGCTCGGTTTGTAAATCTTATCGTCCAGCTTCATGTCTTTGACGATGGTCTTGATCATATTTTTAGAATCCTGGGTATCGTAGATGGTATAGCTCGATGTATAGCCTAATTTCTCGGCTTCGAATCGCAGGATTTTTGAAAAAATCGAGTGGAAAGTTCCCATCCACAGGTTGGCAGCGATTTCCTGGCCCACTAACTCTGCAATTCGTTTTTGCATTTCACGGGCAGCTTTATTGGTAAAGGTCAGGGCCAGAATTTTATAGGCCGGCACTCCCTGACTGAGCAATTGGGCTATCCGGTAGGTCAATACACGTGTTTTGCCTGAACCGGCACCTGCAATGACCAATGAAGGACCTTCTGTGTTGATGACCGCCTCCTGCTGACTGCTGTTTAATTCATTGATAAAATTCACCCTGAATAAATTTTTGATCGACGATAATGATTGATTATTTCCCGTAGCAAAATTAAAAATTAATCTCCAGCCTCACAAAATACCGGGGATTTTTAGTAATATTGCAAGGATAATCGTCAAAGTGTGTGGAGATGTAAGTATTGTAAAACTTTTCTGTATGTTATCCGTCAGACCCAGGGCGGAGCGGTTCCGGAAGGGCAGGTGAGTTTTGTGCCGGGAGGAGATCGTTGGGAATTCGGCTGGACTTACGAGGGTTCCCCTCAGGCCGTTGTTCCGTATGAGGATTCTACCCGCTTGACCGTCCCTTTGCTGGGGAACGGACTCTATACTTTTACTGCCCGAAAGGAAGGTGTGAATACGGTTCAGGAACGGTTTTATGTGTTTTATGATTTTATGGATTTTAAAATTACTTTGACCGATGTACTGGATTGTGAATATATTACGATTCATATCGATTATCTTTATATTCCCGATTTTGCCGGTTTTCCCGGTGGAGAGAATGTGGATTACTGGGTCGATTGGGATGGCAAAGAACGGCAATTGTCTTCTATGAATGACTATCGGTATGAAGATCTAAGTCAGGCTGTCGCCGGCTGTGCCGAAGATGTGTCTTGCCGCATTAGGATCAAGGATCGTTTCGGATTCGTATGGGAAAGTAACGAAGTGACTTACGAATCGATGATCCCGGAGGCTGTCCCTGAACTGACTCTGGGAAATACGGTGGATGTGGTCGGGGAAGTCGGCGATGAAATGGGACAGGCGCCTTTAGAAGTAGAATTCGATGCTTTCGGTTCTAAAAATGCTTCTTCTTATGAATGGTATTTGTATAAAGATACGACCGATTTGGTCGGAATGGTCTTATCGCCCGAGGATAGCCTGATTGGAAATCAGATCCGGACGCCGGAAGATTTTGTTTATACTTACGAGCATTCCGGACGGTATAAGGTAATGCTCGTAGCCATCCATGGAAAAGGAAATTTTTGCCGGGATACTTCGGATATACAATATGTAAATGTCGTCGAATCTTTGCTGGATGTCCCGAATGTCTTTACACCCAATGGAGACGGTAAGAATGATATTTTTAAGGTGAAAGCCTTGTCCCTGGAATCTTTCCAAGGGGTGATTCTGAACCGTTGGGGACGTAAAATCTACGAATGGAACGATCCTTCGGAAGGCTGGGACGGACGTATCGGGGGTAAATATGCAAGCCCGGGAACTTATTTTTATGTGATTACTGCCAAAGGAAGAGAGAAGGTGAATCCTCCGAAATATGTTAAAAAAGGAGCTTTGTTGTTAGTCCGTTAAGGGAAATATTTTTGTAACTAAGTTTTTAGTTGAAACGTTTGTTTTATCGTTGAAATCTTTCTTTATTTGTGATGGAATATCAAAACTATTGAAATAAAGATATATTTCGTTCTTGGAATCCTGTTTTGTATTATAGGAAATTATGCTCAGGACATCGGTCGGCAAATTTTAGAAAGAGAGTTGGACCGGAATCATTACGATGAGGTTTTAAGAGGTGTCGATTCTTTATACCGGATAGAAGGTGAATCTTCCGATTTGCTTTTTTTGAAGGTAAAGCCAATGAAGGGATGTTGCGTTATAAGGCAACTTTCCGCTGTTATTCGGAGTGGTTGGAGCGGGATTCTTCCGATTGGGATACCCGGCTTGCTTTAGCGCGGGTAGCAGCCTTGGCGGGGCGGACGATGAAAGCGGTCGATATCTATGAACAATTGGCCGGAGAAGATTCTCTGGATTTTTTTGTCAATTATCAGCTGGCCCGTTTGTATCAGCAGATAGGTAAAACTGTTCGGGCGATCGGAATCTATGATCGTTTATATCAGACAGACACGACAAATGTCACTTTATTAAAACGGATCGGAGATTGTTACAACCGGATAGGCTGGAGTATGAATGCCGTAGATCATTATTTACGTGCTGTCTGTTTGGACCCGGAAGATGGAGAGACTGTCGTGAAGGCTGTCAATCTGATGATGGCGAATACAGTTTTGTTTCAGGCTTATAAAAAACTGACCGGGAAACAGCAGCAAGAGGTGATGGCTGCCATTCGGGATACCAACAGGGTGGCTGATTTATGCGAGAACAATTCCGGTCTGAAAGCTGTCTGCTTGAAGAAGTTCCCGGCAGCCTTCCAGCAGCCTTTGAAGAATCTGTTTGTTTATTTATGGGAAAATGCATTGCGTTCCCCAAAATTTAATGATCATTTTTCGACCGGGTTGGAAGATTTTATTGATAAATTTATTGCTGAAAATAAAAGTATTGAAGTATGTCCGTTTTGTGCTTTGGAAAGTTTTTATGATTTGCAGGGGCAATCCAGACGAGAAATAGGTCATTGGTTGTGTAAAGAACAATATCCCTATCTTGTGGTTAATTTTGATAATCTTGTACCGATTGGGCATGCTTGTACTCTGGTTAAACATCGATGTGTTTATTATCCTGAATATAGGTTACATTTAACTTTTAAACGAACCGGCACTAACAAATGATATTAAAAAAGGGGATTAGGAGTTAGTGATATAAACCCAATGGTCCCAAAGATGATGATTTAGTGGAAAGTTGGAAAAAACTTTTTAATATTCAACAAAGGTATGAGTCTGCAATTAATGATAAGGTATTCTGATGGCGACGGGGGGGGACATCATCATGGACGGATTTGCCGCTTCCATCGGAAATGATGCGGAAAGGGCATACGCTTTTGGGTTTTTTATGGGCGGGATACTGCTCCTTTTTTGGGGGTACATTGCAGTATTATATCCGTAAGGAGCAGAAGCCTGTGCCCTTGTTCCTGGGGTATAGCTTGTTGTTGGTGTCGGTTGTAGGGTATATTCTATTGCCTTTGTCGAGTTTCTGGCTGTTGATTCCGCAGGCATTGATTATGATCGGGGGTACTTCGATGGGGGTAAAAGGCTATTAGCCCCCGAGGACGTGTCTTGCGGGCTATTTCCTTTTTGGCATGCGGAATGGAATTAACTTAAAGGGGGGAGGAAGCACTAAGTTGGTGCCATGAGAAAAATAGAAGAGGGAATCGTGCAAGTGTTGACAGAGACGGGAACCGCTTTTATTTGTTTAGCGGACGTGACGGAGTTAGCGCCGGAGTAGAACAGGGTATGCCCCGGGTATAACAGGTACTTTTTCATTGCGGATATAAGCGGGACAAAAATGACGTCCACGATGTGTGCTTGCTGTGCGGACATTCCGGTATTCCTGTGCCGGAGGAATACAGGGAATCGCAGGGGGGAGAGTACCGGGTAAGCGTCCGTTTGTGATAGGGTTCCCTCCGGATTGCCCGAAATACACATCACTGCGGGCTATCCGGAGATTAGCAATTTTGGAAAAGTGATTGTGCTCGGTTTGGTATAATTTTGTCCGCAGAGATGAAAAAGAAATTGACAACAGAAGAAGATTACAGGTTGCGGGTGGACCGGGTGTGTATGTATATCCGGGAGCACCTCGACAAGGAGATTGATATGCGTCGTCTTGCCGTCTTGTCGGCATTCTCGCCGTTTCATTTTCACCGCATTATGCGCGCTTATCTGAAAGAACCGATCGGAGCGTTCATTATACGCACAAGGGTGGAAACGGCGGCGAAGCTGTTGCGTTATACTGATCTTCCCGTCGCGGATATTGCCTACCGGGTGGGGTACGACACCCCGTCCTCGCTGACCAAATCTTTCTGTAAACTTTTCGGTATCTCTCCTAAAATGTATCGTTTAACCAAAAATTATCAGATGATGACAACACGGGAACCGAAGGCTGAAGTGAAGCTCAGCCGTGCCAAAGTCGTGGAACAGGAACCTAAGACGGTTCTGTACATCAGTGCCACGGGAGATTATAAAAAGGTGGATTACAGTGCGATGTATATGCGGATGTGGGAGGAGATCAAGCGGCAGGGACTTTTCTCGGCAGGTATTGAACATTTGGCTTTATACCACGATAATCCCGAAATCACGGCCGAAGAAAACCTGAAATGCGATGTATGTATCCGCATTTGCAAACCTGCCGGACCCAACGGGGATATCGGCGTAAAAACCATCGGCGGCGGACGTTTCGTCGCGTTTACGTATATTGGTGAGTACTGTAAAATAGGGGCGGCCTATGATAAAATTTACGGGGAGTTACTGGCAGAAGGAGGTTTCGAGACCCGGGGCAACTACTGTTTTGAAAAATATGTGAGCGATCCCCGCCGCACGGCTCCGGAAAAGCTGAAAACGGAGATTTATATTCCGATAGAATAAATTTGCAGGAACACGTCCGGGGAAGGGGTATAACATTATGGCAGGTATTCTCTTCTTAACTTATGCGCCGGGTATATAAGTCAAAATTAACCTGCCATTCACCGTTGTCGTTTACCATAATATCCTGCCACTGCAAACTGTCGGTTTCGATTTTGGCAAAGATCCAATTTTTTCCTTTCGTCGGTGATGTTTGTCAAGGCTATTGGGTTGCCTTGCTTTCTTGCGTCAAACTGCATGATTTTTCTGTATAACACCAGGCAATATCCCAGGTACACGTACCGGGATTATAAGCCGGGTGGGTGTGACCGGGGATTGGCGGGAGGCTTGAGGCTATTCTATTGCAGGTATTCAATGGGCTATTGCCGGGTTTTATCCAGGGGAAACGATTGGTATCGGACTGTGTTGAAATCGATATTTTTCAGGTCGATGCAGCGGATGGTTGAGTTGTAGGTTGTTTTGTAATATATTTTGCGGTTTGTGAGGTCGATGGCCGAGGTCCACTGGGTGGCACTTGGAATGTCGGGGGATTTACCAACGGGATGTTCTATGCCGATGGGAATATCGGAATTATTGAGGATGTGGAAGCATTGGAGGACGGTTTCAAAGCCTGTAGGCTGTTGCTTTGTAAAAAACGATCCGGACAAAACGGGAAGGCGGAGTGACGTCTCCGGGCAGACCTAAAAATCCCGATCCTGCCCCAAAAGCAGTCAGCGTGAGGTTGCCTAGGGCGTGGGGGCTACTCCTCCCGAAAAAAGGTTTATGTAATTGTTTCGGTTGGTGAGCTGCCATCCGAATCCGGGGGAATTGGTCAATATTCCTACGGGGTTATCGTAAAAATGGGGGATGCCGTCTACAATTTCCAGTACTGCCTGTCTGTCGCTGGAGTCGCTTATGTGCCAGTGGACGGTGGAAGTGGAACCGGGCTTGTCCAGACCGATAATCCGGATGGAAGGAAGGGCTGTTTTAACTTCGTCGACAGAAGAAAATAGTGCAAGCACAGCTTACCAGTTGCAGATTGTTGACAGTGCGGTTGTTTTCTGTCAGGTCGTAGGCGGAGTAGGTTCCGTTCCGGGGGAAATAGAAAAGGCCCGCAGAAAGCCCTGCTTCATTGAGTCCTTCGGCTATGAATCCTTTTTTGTATGATGGCCTGGTCAGTCCGGCCACACCGTATTTCGTTTGGAAGGTAGCTCCGTTGAGTCCTGTCGGCGTATAAGTTTTAATTTGTCTGCCTCTGGGGATAAACACCGGCGCCCCGTACTTTATGGCAATTGGAAAAATGGCTGGAGAAAAAAGGAACCACAGGAAAAGGTACAATTGTACACTAAAAACAAAGGGTTCATAAAAGGTTCACACAACGAAGGCCGCTCTTTCGGACAGCCTTCCGTTTGATAACATTCATACCTGTTCGTTCCAACATCATCCGTTTATCATCCCACCTTGCTCCGTACCCTCCGGATCAGCAGCACCCCTTCCATCACCGTCACGCTCACATACGAATCCTCCACAATCCCGGCTTCCCTCATCCATTTCCCTTTCAACTGTAAAAAAGGAACTTCCTTTCTTCCTTCCTCAAGTAAACTTTGACCTTTAGGTCATGTACCTCCGGTGTCTCCGTCCTGATCTCCACGGCCACCTCGGCCACTGCCGGGCTGATCACCTTCCTCAATACATTTCTCCTTTCCGGCATTTCTGCCCTGTTTTCCCTTATATCAATCTTTGCCATAACTTTCTGTTTTTAGGGGGTGAATAACTAAGCCACTGCGTTTTTAGCCTTTATCATCATAATTTCCTCCAGCTCGCTGCTTATCTGCTCATAATAGTACAGCTTTTCCGAAATCAAATGGCCAAAACGATCCGATTTTTGCCGCCATTACCGTCCATTTTCCGATAGCCCAGCCAACCCGTTCTTTCTCCTCCTGGCTGCACCCGCCATGAATGATATAATAATGACAAGCCCTTTGAATTTCCGCCAGTCCGTCCACGAACATTCCAGCGTCCGGAACAACGTTTCCATCATTCCCGCATCATCCTGTATAAAATCCAGCACATCCCTGTAATTTGAATAATTCTTTTTGCTCGTTAAAGCATGTTTCCCGGTTATTTTAAACAGCCTTGCCAATCGCTTCTGACTTTTCGTCAGTCGTTGCGGCCCCCTTGTTTTTCTCTGGTGTTAAAGCAACGGTACTCATAATTTTTGATATTTGGAGTGAGGGCGGAAATAAAAAGACGGTTCCGCCTTTCCCGTTGCTTAACAATCAGTAATAAAGACAGGATTAAGCAATTAGTAGAAACAATTTGTGCAGAACGTATTGATATCACAGTAAATTATGGAGATTGGTTTGCGATAGGTTGTATATTGGCAGGGATGTTTGAAGAGGAGGAAAAAAATTGTTTCATGCAATCGGACAATTTTATCCGGATTATAAGAGAGAGGAAAGCAATAATGAATATTTCAAATGTATGAAATATGGGCGTGATTATATTACTATAAGACGGAGAAGATATTTGATATAGCGAGAAAATATGGATTGGATTTCTGAATTATTAGGGAGATATAGCCTCATCCCCAGACTTCTTTGGAGTATGGCTAATTTATTGAATCCTTCAGTTTGCATGCAAATTGCATGTGTAAGAAAAAAGAAAAGCAGTTACATTTTGTTGCAACTGCTTGATTTTCAGTGGTCCCACTTGGGCTTGAACCAAGGACTCCCTGATTATGAGTCAGGTGCTCTAACCAACTGAGCTATGGGACCTGCATTTTTCATGCACCAAAAAACCGCGAATCTTTTGACGGGTGCAAATATAGGGATAAATTTCTGTTTTATACAAAAGATGTAGGAAAAAAATGTTATTTTCGTTGGATGGAAATGGCCTGGTCGGTGGGGTGAATGTTTTATCGGGTAGATTTAGAGAACTATGAAAATTTGTTTGCTGGTTATTGGGAAAACAGATGCGGATTATATTCGGGCGGGAATTGAAGAATACGAAAAACGGTTGAGGAAATATGTGGGGTATGAGATGAAAGTCTTGCCGGATGTCAAGAATACCAAACATATGAGTGAGGCATTGCAAAAGGAGAAAGAAGGTTTGTTGCTATTGGAACAATTCTTGCCGACCGATTATGTGATTTTGCTGGATGAACGGGGAAAACAGTACGGTTCCGGCGAATTTTCTGCTTTTTTGGCACAAAAGATGCTGAATGGGATAAAGCGGTTGGTTTTTGTGATCGGAGGACCTTATGGTTTTTCGGAAGCGGTCTACCGAAAGGCTGATGAGCTGTTGTCTTTATCGAAAATGACTTTCTCGCATCAGATGGTCCGGATGATTTTTGCCGAGCAGATTTATCGGGCGATGACCATTATGAAGGGAGAGCCTTATCATCATGAATAAAACCGGGAAGTAGAATAAATGAGCATATGAAGCGGAAGGCGTTTATCGTTTTGTTTGGTGCTGTGTTGTTGCTGATGGCGACAGCGCTGACGGAATATCTTTTCTATCGGCAGGATGAGAATACCTGGGTGGAACGCTTCGAAAGCCGTTTGCATGAACAGGAACGCAAAGCGGATCATTTATTGGCGACTTTTAGAGACAGCGTAGATATCGACTCCGAGGAATGGGAGGAGGATCTTATCTTTGTCGGGATTCGGGAGGACAGGGTTTTCTTTTGGACGAACGAAATTATCGGAGATCGGCATTTATCCGAATTGCTGACCAGTGGGAGAAATTTTACGAAGATCGGAAATACCTATTACGAAATCCGGAGGAAAAGATATAAAGATATCGATTATTATGCCTTATTGCGGATCAAAGACGACTATCCCTATACCGGTAAATACATCAAAAACAATTTCGGAAAGTTTCTGAATATTAGTGAAGAGAATATCGGGCAGGTAGAAATCTCTACAGTCACCGTTGAACAGGGACATTTGATCACCGATAAGGACGGTATGGGCTTGTTTTTTATCGTTTATGGCGATCATTACAAAGAACGGGCTTCCAATTATCTGTTGCTTTCTTTCTATCTGCTGTTTTTCCTGAGTTTGTTTTATGTGTATGATCTGGTATTGAAACATACGGATTGCTGGAAAAGACAACTCCTTTATTTTGCCGGATTTATATTATTTCTGGCCGGTTTGCGCTATTTTATGCAAGCCTTTCGTCTGCCTCCTACTATTTATCGTCTGCCGATTTTCGATGAGACTTTTTCTAAAAAAATATTTATTACTTCTATCGGTGATTTATTATTGACTACCTTCTGTATTTTTCAGGTTTGTTATATCACTTTGTCGAATATCCGGATTAATTACCAGGATGAGAAACTGTTGCATTATCGTTACCTTTTCACTGGTGGGATTATTTTTCTGATTTTTCTATATGTCAATTTCTTCAATTTTTCCATCGATCTGGTGGTGGAAAATATGGATATTCATTTGAATATCGCGCAGTTGGTACCTGTGGGGCTCTCTTCTATTCTTTCGTTTGTCGCGATTATTATGGGAGGATTGGTGATCGTGATCACTATCTATGGTGCTGTTTCTGTTTTCTGGCACATGATGTCGTTCATAACGGTGATTAAAGTCGTCACTTACATGTGTGTTCTGTTGAGTCTGGTCAGTTATATGTTCAGTTTATATACGAACTTCTGGGATTGTTTTTTTATCTGGATCGTTACGGTTTTACTGGCTGTTAACAGGTATTTATTGAAGCGGGATATACAAAGAAGTATTTATATCCTTGTCATATTTTTATTATCCATCTACGTGGTGATGGTGACTAAAAAATATGAAAGCTATAAAGAGCAACGCCAGCGTATGAACTATGCCACCGAGCTGATAGAAGAAAGGGATTATAATTTCGAAAAGCGGTTGGTGGAGATCGATCGGGTCATACGCGGTTCGGAGGAACTGAAAGGATGGATCGAGGTTGGTGAGGAACAGGAAGCGGAAGCTTTGTTGAGTGGAGAGCTATTGGATTTGAGAGGATATAATTATTCTTGCGAAATCACTTTTTGCCGTGCCGGTGACAGTCTTTGGCTGACCGATACCCGCGAACAATGGGGATGCCGGGAGTATTTCGAATGGATTATACGTAAAAACGGGCACCGGATCGACGACTCCGGTTTCTATTCCATCGGTGTTTTCGATGGATATGTCACTTATATCGGGCGATATCGTTTCGGGGAAGTAAATCTTTATCTTCGTTTCGATGCAGTCAAGGACGACGAAGGCATAGGGTATCCGCAAATCCTGTCCCGTAAATCTGCCGATGGGAAAGAGGACGGTTATTTTTACTCCTATGCTAAATATAGCTACGGGGAGTTGGTGTCTTCTTCGGGAAATTTTGTGTATTATAAAAAATTATCGGCATTCGGTAAAGATGCCCGTAATTTCGACCTGTTCAATAAAGACAAATATTCGCATATGCTGATCCCTGTGGACAACAACAGTACCCTGGTCATCAGTTTGCATGAGAATACTTTCGCTCTTTATTACATGAATGTGTTGTATGCTTTCTTCGTTTGTATATTGATTTCTTCCTATGGTTTGTTTTTTAATGTCAACCGGAATATCAATTTCAGGCAAGGTACATTGAGGGCCCGGATAAAAAACAGTATTATATCTTTGATTTTTATCCTTTTTGTTATCCTGACAGCCTTGAGTATTTATATGAATACCGTGAGTTTTAAAGGGCGGCATAATGCTAAAGCGATCGAATTGCTGAAATATGTCAATAAAGAATTAGAGCGTTTGCCTTGTGTGGATGCCCGTAAATGTCCCGAAGTTACGGGCCGGCTATCCGATATGTCCGAATTACTGCTGATCGATATCAATATTTATTCCAGACAAGGGAAATTGATAGCTACTTCGCGCCCGGAAATTTTTGAATATGGATTCGAGGGTACTTTGGTCGATCCTGAAGCCTTGAAACAGATCGAAAAGCTCGGGGTGACCAGTTATATCGCAAACGGGAAAGTGGGCGAACTGACTTATATGTCGGCTTATATGCCGCTGGTATTGGACAATGGAAAATCTTATATACTGAATATCCCTTATTTCGCTCAAAATGACGAACTGAATCTGGATATTATTATTATGGTAGTCATCACGGTGAATATCGCTATTGTGATGATGGTCCTGGCTTTTATTTTATCCGGTTTGGTGGCGGAACGTGTTACCCGGCCTTTGCAGATGCTGAACGATAAATTGAAGAAAATGCATGTCGGAGGGAAAAATGAGAAAATTGTTTATAACCATGCCGATGAAGTCGGCCGCTTGGTGGAAGAATACAACAATATGGTGGATAAGCTGGATGAAAGTATTGTGCAGCTGGCAAAATCGGAAAGAGAGAGTGCCTGGCGTGAAATGGCGCGGCAGATTGCTCATGAAATTAAAAATCCGCTGACTCCGATGAAGTTGAATATCCAGTTTATGCTGCGTTCTTTGCAGATGGAAGATACGGAGAAATTTAAGGAACGTTTCAGAGCCGTTTCCGGCATGTTGATCGAGCAAATCGATAATATGGCTGCCATTGCTTCTGCTTTCTCTGATTTTGCCAAGATGTCCGAGGCACATAATGAGACTTTCGAAGTAGATGAGTTAGTACGCAACTGCTCGTTACTTTTCAAAAATAATACAGAAGAATTGGAATGTGATGTGGAGGAAGGGATCCGGATATTGGCCGACAGGGAACAGATGAGGCGGGTGTTGATCAATCTGTTGAAAAACGCAGAACAGAGTATCCCCGAAGGCCGGCAGGGAGTTATCAGGATCACGGTCCGTAAAAAAGAGGGGAAAGTGGAAATCCGTATCCGCGATAATGGGCAAGGTATACCGGAAAATCTTCGGGAGAAAATCTTTCAGCCGAATTTTACCACTAAATCCAGTG
The DNA here is from genome assembly GCF_985060555.1 of Odoribacter sp. Lineage (NCBI taxonomy): Bacteria > Pseudomonadati > Bacteroidota > Bacteroidia > Bacteroidales > Odoribacteraceae > Odoribacter > Odoribacter sp. The sequence continues at coordinate 15,174 of NZ_CFKYFN010000062.1, forward strand.
GCATGGGATTGGGGTTGGCTATCTGTAAACGGATTATCGAAAGTATGGGCGGGGAGATCGGTTTTGTGAGCGAAGTAGGGGTCGGTACGGAATTTTTCATTATATTGGATATTGTAAGAGCATAATTTCAAATTGGTATCGTCTATGATTTGGGTGTGGATTTTGATTGGATTTGTCGTGGGGGAAGGGAGTATGGCCGGAGTGTGGTATTGGATGGAGAAAAAACGGAAACGGCAAAAGGAAGTTCAGGATAAAGGCAGGGTAGTGATTCCGCTCCGGGATATGGTACAGTTGGCTAATATCAATACGGCGATGGATGTCGGTTATCTGATGCTGGAGTATAAAATAAATCTGAAAATTCCTGAGTTTTATGACAAGTATATGAATCTGGTCAAGAAGCAGAAAGAATTGTATTTTAGGGAACTGATCGAGATTTTTAGTCACAATAAAAAAGAATATGTCCGGGATTTATTGGATAAATACGCCGGATTTTCTACTCAGGATGTGTTGTTATTACTGATGTGTGAAATGCAGTTGGATAATAAAACCATGGCCCGGATTATGGGGCTGACTTTGGAAACCCTGAAAAAACGCAAGACCCGGATGCGGATAAAAATGCGGACGGCCTCTCCTGTCACTTTATAGGCAGGAGTTGCCGGATACGGGTTGCGATGGTTTCCGGGCGGATATCTACCATACATTGCTGGTAAACACTTTTTTTACATTTCCCGCTTCCATCTTTCGTACATGGCCGGCACGACAAGGCGGTCTCGAATATCTCGGCGGTCGGACCGGTGGGAAAACCGAAAGCGGTCGGGCCGATAAGGGCCAGAGTCGGGATTCGGAAGAGATCGGCGGCATGCATGAAACCGGTGTCGGCACTGACGACGATATGGGAACGGTGAATGAGGTAGCAGGATTCCAATAAGGTTGTTTTACCTGCCAGGTTTTCTACCCGTTCAGGAGCTTCGGTCCTGATTTCTTCGCAGAAGGTATCGCCCGGACCCGCCAGGATCAGAAAGTGGTATTCCGATAGTAAGGTGATCAGCTTTTTCCAATGTTCGACCGGCCATCTTTTCTTTATCCAGTTGGCAGAAGGGACAAGGGTAATCGTATGGGCCTGTATACGGGAATTCAGCTTTTCCGGGAAATTTTCCGGGAAATACCAGTCGTCGTAAGTATCCGGGAAACGGTCGATCCCCCATTTTAAAAGTGGTTTCCGGTAAGAAACGACACCCCGGAAAGGCCAGGGAAACCGATTGATACCCCAATTGAAAAGTAAAAACCTTTTCCAGCGTTCTTTGCTACGCAGGGTGAAATGCGGACCTTTGCTCCACCAGGGTAATAATTTTAGTCTTAAGATATTAGACCGGATATTACTATGGGCGTCATAAATATAATCGTAATGCTCCTCCCGGAGTTGCCGGGCGATTTTTAACAGGCCTTTAAGGCCGAGTGCTTTATCGAAAGCCCATATTTTACCGATGCGCTTGTCCATGGCCAGGAAAGAAGACATATCTTTTCGGGCGATCCAATGGATTTCTGCATCGGGAAAATGTTCCCGGATACCGTCGATGATTCCCATACATTGAATGATATCGCCTATCGAGCTAAAACGGATGATCAGAAATTTGGGCATAGTTAATCGTTATTAAGAATGAGCGAACATAAAGTACGGATGCCGGTTTCCAGAGCGGCTAGGTCCGGGAAAAATTCGGGGGTATGCAGTTTCCCCGCCGGGTGGGTAGTCGAACTTACGCCCAAGCGGATGAATGTTGCAGGGAGGAGCTGACTGTAACGGGCGAAATCTTCTGTGGTCATGCGCCGGCCCAACCGGATTACCTGCTTTTCTCCGAATTCTGTTTTTAATATGCCGATCGCTTGCTCTGCTTTTTCCGGTTGGTTATAGAGGCAGGGATAGCCATCGGTTATTTCTATCGCCGGTTGGGCTCCCATACTTTCGGCAATCGCTGTGGTTATCCGGCGGATACGGGTTTTAGCCTCCTGGCGCCAGGTTTCGTCGAAAGTGCGGAAAGTCCCTTCTAGCCGGACTTCTTTGGGGATGATGTTCATCATGCTGTGGCATCTGAAATTACCGAAAGTCAGGACGGTAGGAATGAAGGGAGAGGCGTTCCGGCTGGTAATCTGCTGCAGAGCCACGACGATATGGGAAGCGATCAGGATCAGGTCTGCCGATTGGTCGGGTAAGGCGGCATGTCCTCCCGGGCCATGCAGGGTGATGGATATCTCGTCTCCCGAGGCCATATATTGACCCGGACAGATGCCGAGCTGGCCGACCGGAAGGTCCGGTTCTGCATGTAAAGCGATGATCCACTCCGGAAGATGGGTTTGGAAAAAAACATTTCCGATGATATCCCGGGCTCCGCCGGGCAAAACCTCTTCTCCGTGTTGGAAGATGAACATCAGGTTAAAGGGCAGTGACCGGGTGGCCAGTATTTCTGCCGTTCCCAATAAGACGGCCGTGTGCAGATCGTGCCCACAGGCATGCATAATGCCCGGGTTACGGGAAATAAGAGGATGATCTTCCTTTTCGGAGATCGGCAGGGCGTCGAAGTCTGCCCGTAAGGCAATTGTCCGGGAAGTGTCTCTACCGGGCAGAAAACCGATGATCCCTGTCGGGCCTGCGTTGGTATACTGAATTTGCAGGCAGTCAAGAGTACGGCGGATATAGGCTGCGGTCTGTTCTTCTGCAAAGCTTAGTTCCGGATGTTCGTGCAAATAGGTATAATGCATTCGGGCATTCGTGAGCAGCTCAGGGGGTATATTTATCATAAAGCTTTATTTACAATTCAAACTATATTTTCAGGTGGTTTTGAGCTAACGAAGTTAAAATTTATTCTTGAATCATCGAAATCCTCGGTAAAAAGAATTATTTTCGTATTCCGAATTCATAAAAGAGAATTTGATGTATGTATATTTTTGAGTGAGTGTATGTTGTTTTATGCTAATTTTTGTGATATGAAAGTGCTTTTATCGATTGTTTTTCTGTTTGCCTCTTTGGCAACTTTTTCGCAAGCAGTGATCAACTTCAGTAACCGGGCACATGATTTCGGGACGATTAAGGAAGTGAATGGAGCTGTTTCTTATGATTTTGAGTTTGTGAATGCCGGGACTGCTCCGATATTGATCAAAAATGTAGAATCTTCGTGTGGCTGTACTTCTCCGCAGTGGAGTAGACAACCGGTTTTACCCGGACAGAAAGGGTTTGTGAAGGCTACTTTCGATCCGAAAGACCGGCCGGGATTTTTCGATAAGACAATAACGGTATATTCGAATGCTAAACCGACCGTAGTGGAACTGAAGATTAAAGGTACAGTCGAGGGGAAAGCCCGGACAGTGCTCGATGATTATCCTTATGAGCTGGCTTCCGGTTTACGTTTGCCTTTGGAGCATATCTCTTTGATGAAAGTGCACAAAGGAGAGGTGAAAAGTATGTCTGTGGGAGTTTTCAACAATGCCGGTAAATCAGTTGCCGTTTCTTTTACGGACTTACCGGCTTATATTAAAATGGCTATCGAGCCTCAGCCTATTCCCGATAAAGGGAAAGCGACGATCAAGGCGGCCTATAATACGGCGATGAACGGTGAATATGGATTGAATAAAGAGCAGGTGACGATGGTGGTCGAAGGGAAAAAATACACCTTGCCGGTTTCGGTCTTCATCGAAGAAGACTTTACAAATATCGATCCGGCGACAGCCCCTCGGATTGAAGCGGACAAACGATATCATAACTTCGGGCATACTCCTGCCGCTCAAGCGGTTTCCTGTACTTATCAGATAAAAAATACCGGCCAAACTCCTTTGACGATTCATCGTATATATTCTAACGATGAGCGGGTAACTGTCGAAATGACCCGGAAGGAACTGAAACCGGGAGAAGCGGCTGCTTTGAAGGTGAATACGAAATCAGGAGCCGATGCCGGGAAGGTGACTTGTTTAATCAGTGTGATTAGTAATGCACCTGCCAATCCTGAGTTGACTTTACGTTTTTACGGAAATATCGATTGAAATTATTAATATATTAGTTATGAGAAAACAAATCCCCAACCTGATCACTTGTATGAATGTTATTTCCGGTACGCTGGCTATCTTTCTGGCTATGTACGGACTGTTGACCGCTGCTGCTATCCTGATCCTGGTGGGGATGGTTTTCGATTTTTTCGACGGGATGACCGCCCGTCTGTTGCATGTCAAGTCGGAGATAGGGAAAGAACTCGATTCGCTGGCCGATATGGTCAGTTTCGGGGTTGCTCCTGCTATTCTGGCGTATTTTCTGATCGTTAGAGAATTACCGGGAGGTGATTTCCTGCATTTTGCCACCTGGACGCTGGGGCAGCAGATTACAGCTGTCATGCCGGTCGTGATCGCTCCTTTCTCGGCTTACCGCTTGGCTAAATTTAATCTCGATGTACGTCAGGCCACTTCGTTTATCGGTATGCCTACGCCTGCTAATGCATTGTTTTGGGTATGCCTGGTTTTCGGAAGTTATTATACTCCGGAACTCTATATGACCTTGTTCGGAAAGCCGGGGGTATTGGCAAGCAGTGCCCTTATCCTGTCTATTCTTTTGATCAGTGAATTACCGATGTTTTCGTTGAAGATTTCGGGATTCGGCTGGCGGGAGAATAAGATTCGTTATTGCTATTTTATATGTTTGATTATATCGGCAGGTATTTGGGGAAAGGGGATTCTCATTTTTATCATCCCCCTATATATCCTTTTTTCTGTCGTAGAGGCTTTGATAAAAATTACCACTTCAAATCGTTGACCGGATCGTAGTCGACGTAGTCTTGCGAAGGGGAAATTACTTTGTTACAAGTGATTTTTCCGGATGCAGATGACTGAATAGCAGGAATGACCGGTTGTACGCCGGAACTATTCACATCCCGGTTCGGATCGGAAGCCGTGTGGAAGAAATCCAGTTGGGTAATGATGACGATACCTGCGATAGCTGTCGCTCCTAGAGCATATTTCAAAAGACGGTGCAGAATATTACCGGAAGATTCTAAATTGATATATTTGGGAATATCCGGGGTTTGGGTTGACCTGCTGGTACCCGATACGGCGGGTTTTATTTTATCGGATAAACCAACCTTCGCCACTGGAAGTGGCTCCATTCCTAAGGTTTCTGCAAAAAAATTATGTTTTCCGGGTTCGAAAATGATATTAAAACGGCGGTCTGTAAAAAATACACCGATGTCTCCGAAAGCGATCCGTTGTCGTTGGTTTAGCCGAATTTTCAGGTCTTCGCAGAAAAGCATCAGCTGGGAAGTGGCCTTCTCATAGCTGATATTTTCTTTGCCGGCAATCCAACTGACCAACAATCCGTCATTGTGGGTCAGGTTACGGTTGAATAAAATATCCTTAGAGGGTGGGCAAATCAAACCACTCTCGTCGTCGATATAAGCACTTTTATAGTTGCAGATAAATCCCCCGAAGTCCGGAATGATTACGCAATCGTGTAAAAATAGCAAATCGGATATGTATTCAATAAATTTATGCATAGTACAAAAGTAAGAAAAAAACGGATATCCGCCAATAACCCGAAAAAATTAATTTCACCCTGTTGAAGCGACCAATTTTAATATTTTATTACTTACTTTGCATGAAATACAGAATAAAACAATAAATTTTTAGCCTTATGAAGATTTTTGTAACAGGGGGGACCGGCTATATCGGTTCGCATACCGTGGTGGAGTTGCAACAGAATGGATATGATGTCGTTATTGTGGATAATTTGTGTAATTCCAATATCGGCGTATTAGACGGAATTGAAAAGATTACAGGCATCCGGCCTGAGTTTGAACAGATCGATCTGACAGAAGGAGAACAGGTGCGCGATTTCTTTCGCCGGCATCAGGATATAAAAGCGGTTATCCATTTTGCCGCTTTGAAGGCTGTGGGCGAATCGGTGCAGAAACCTTTGGAATATTACCGGAATAACCTGAATTCATTAATGAACGTCATTGCCGGAATGCGTGAGTTCGGAGTAAAGAATCTCGTCTTCTCCTCTTCCTGTACGGTGTATGGACAAGCCGATGTTTTGCCGGTTACCGAACAAACACCCCGTAAACAAGCCGAATCTCCTTATGGAAATACAAAAGCGATGTGTGAAGATATTATGCGGGACTTTGCGAAAGTAGAGTCTGGCATGAACTTATTGGCACTGCGTTATTTCAATCCGATCGGTGCTCATCCTTCTGCTCTGATCGGGGAATTGCCTAACGGTGTACCGAATAACCTGATTCCTTTCCTGACCCAGACGGTGGCAGGTATCCGTCCGCAATTGAGTGTCTTCGGGGATGATTACAATACGCCCGACGGTTCTCCGATCCGGGATTATATCGATGTGGTCGATTTGGCGAAAGCTCACGTTGTGGCTATCCGGCGTTTACTCGACGGAAAAAATAAAGCCAATTACGAATATTTCAATATCGGAACAGGAAACGGGCTTTCGGTATTGGGTTTGATCAAAGCTTTTGAAAAAGCTACCGGCGAAAAAGTAAACTACAAAATCGTAGGACGACGGGCCGGAGATATCGAGAAAGTATGGGCAGATACTACCCTGGCTAATCAGGAATTGGGATGGAAAGCCGAAGTTCCTATCGAAGAAACCCTGGCCAATGCCTGGAAATGGCAACAAGCGTTGATGAAGAAATAAAAAGAAGGTAAAAATGGGGAAACGATCGTTTCCCTATTTTTATAACTGATAAAATTATTTTTTTGCCGGACTTTCCAGAATCTGATCGAAGAAGGTGGCGTAATTTTCGATGTATTCTTCCGGAGTGGTGTATTCTGTCACCGGTTTGCCGCTTTGTGTCGCATAAACCTTTAGTTCCGGGTCGACATTAGAGCTATTGAAAATAATCCCATCCGAATAATCGAAAGCCAGTTTATTGACGTTCGTATGGGTCGGTTCGCTCAGGATACGTACGTCTTCCGAAGTAATATTTTCACTCAATACTTTCTTTTGAAAATCCTGGTCTAAGGTGCCACCGAACTGGTCATTATAGGTAGAATATACTACTTTAGAATGAGCGAATATCGGATCTTCGTTGTATTCCTTTTTCAGATACAGAGGCACTAAAGCGGTGAACCAGCCCTGGCAATAGATCAGGTCCGGAGCCCATCTTAATTTTTTTACCGTTTCGAATACTCCTCTGGTAAAAAAGATCGCCCGTTCGTCATTGTCCGGGAAGAAAGACCCTTTTTCATCGGTAATCACATGTTTCCGTTGAAAATAGTCTTCATTGTCGATAAAATATACCTGCATCCGGGCAGATTGGATAGAGGCTACCTTGATAATCAACGGGTGGTCTGTGTCATTGATGATCAAATTCATTCCCGACAGGCGAATCACTTCGTGAAGCTGGTTACGTCTTTCGTTAATACATCCATAACGCGGCATGAATGTCCTGATTTCTTTGCCTTTTTCCTGAATCCCCTGAGGTAAGTAACGGCCGATATGGGCCATTTCCGATTCAGGTAAATAAGGCATGATCTCTTGAGATATAAAAAGAATCTTTTTCTTCGCCATAACTACTTTTTCCCAAAAACCTTACAAAGGTAGTCATTTTTGTTCACAAATCAAAAAGCGTTTGGCTAAATTTGAATTTGTACTCTTTTGTAAATGAAAGAGAAGACGGTATTGTTTTTTTGTTTATATTTGGAAAAAGTAAAATAAATCATGGCAGCTCATAATGATTTGGGGCGGAAGGGAGAGGAGAAGGCGGTTGAATATTTGGTGCGGGAGGGATATGTTGTTTTAGAACGCAACTGGAGGTTAAAACACCGGGAATTGGATGTTATTTGCCTGAAAGGGGATCTGTTGGTGGTTGTAGAGGTGAAAACCCGTGATTTGCCGGAAGAACATCCCGAGGAACTGTTGGATTACCGCAAGAGAAGAAATATCCGTATAGCGACGGATGCCTATATTAAAGCGAAAGGGATTCGGGCTGAGGTGCGCTTCGATTTGATTTTGGTGATCGGGCCTGATTTAAAGATTGAACATGTAAAGGAAGCGATTCAGGTGTTTGAATAGAAAGAATAACGATTTAATGAAGGATTCGTTAAAAAGATAAGGATTGGATTAGACTAATTTCAGTAATAATATAAAAAGAATGTGTTATGGCGACAATGAAAGCAAAATATTTGGGACAACTCCGTGTGGAGTGTGAACATGTGGCGAGCGGTACGAAGATGATGACCGACGCTCCGGTCGATAATTGTGGTAAAGGGGAAGCTTTTTCACCCACCGATTTGTGTGCTGCTGCTTTAGGTTCTTGTATATTGACTACCATGGGGATTTATGCCGGTCAGCATAACATCGATCTGGAAGGTACAGAGATGGAGATAACGAAGACTATGGGGACAGAGCCCCGGCGTATTGTAAGAATCGGAATCGATATTTTTATGCCTGCGAAAGCTTATTCTGCCAAAGACCGGATTGTTTTGGAGCGGGTGGCACAGACTTGTCCCGTTTATTATAGTCTGAACGAACATTTGGAAAAGTCGGTTCGTTTTCATTGGTCGGTATAGTTGTTGAGTCGTCGACTCGATTATTCAAATAAGTAAACGTATGGTTTTTGTGACAGGTGCAACCGGATTATTGGGTAGCCATTTATTGTATTTTTTGGCTGTTTCAGGCCATTCGGTTTCGGCATTGCGTAGAAAACAGAGCCGGCTGGAAGATTCCCGGGCTGTATTTTTACAGTATCCTGACGGTGAAAAATATTGGAACACGATCAATTGGGTCGAAGGGGATGTGGTGCAAAAGGAGGGGCTGGCCGAATATGTCCGGCGGGCTGACTATGTTTATCACTGTGCCGCTGTGGTGTCTTTTTCGGGGACGGATCGGATGCATCTGATGAATACCAACCTGCAAGGGACTGAAAACGTGGCGGCTCTGTGTCTGGAATATCAGGTGAGGCTTTGTTATGTCAGTTCGATCGCAGCCCTTGGTGATGCCCGGCAACCGGAAGATTTGATCGACGAGGATACACCTGTTATCGCCGGTAGAGAGCATTCGGTTTATTCTCAAAGTAAAACGGCTGCTGAAAAACTGATCCGGAAATATATCGGTTATGGATTGAATGCAGTTATCGTATGTCCGTCGGTGATTCTGGGGGCGGGTATGTGGCATCGCAGTAGTGCACGATTGTTTTTTACCGCTGCTAAAGGAATTCCTTTTTATACGCGGGGCATGACCGGATATGTGGATGTCCGGGATGTGTGCGAATTGATGATCCGGTTGTGTGAAGATCCTTTGGTGAGTGGGGAACGTTTTGTGTTGAATGGAGGAAATTATACTTATCAGGAACTTTTTACAGCTATAGCCCGGGTGAATGGAGTACAGCCTCCCTGGTGGAATCTTGCACCCTGGATGACCGAACTGGTATGGAGGATGCTGGCCTGTTGGGGATACCTTTCCGGATCTAAGCCTGCTTTTACCCGTGAGACTGCCCGGTCGTCTCAACATTGTTCACGATATTCGAACGCCAGGATACTCAGCCTTTATCCGGATTTTCATTTCTATCCTCTGGTAGAGACGGTAGATCATATGCGGCTGATGTGGATTTCAGCATCTGCAGATCCGAAGCATAAGTGAAAAATCGGGTTGGCTTTCTAAACTTTATGAACTTTCTAAACTATTTCTTACTTTTGTGCCAAATCATAAAAAAGGGTAAATGAATCATCCATTATTAGAAAAATTAGAGACTTATTATATCCGTTTTAAGGAGATCGGACAGTTGATCACCGATCCTGAAGTGATTCAGGACATGGAGCGCTATGTGAGGTTGACCAAGGAGTATAAGGAGTTGGAGACAATCACCCGAACTGCCGATAAGTTTAAGGCGGCCCTGCTTAGTGTCGAGGAATCGAAAGATATTCTGCTGCACGAAGAGGATAAAGAACTTCGCGAAATGGCTGAAATGGAGATCGAAGAGCTGGAAGATAAATTGCCGGGTATGGAGCAGGAATTGAAGTTGTTGCTGGTACCCGCAGATCCGGACGATAGTAAGAATGTTATACTCGAGATCCGGGGAGGAACGGGAGGAGATGAAGCCTGTCTGTTTGCCGGCGACCTGTTCCGGATGTATGCGAAATTTTGTGAACGTAAAGGGTGGAAAGTCGAGGTGACCAATGCCAATGAAGGAACTGCCGGAGGATACAAAGAAATCGTGGCCAGCGTTACCGGTAAAGGTGTGTACGGCATTATGAAATATGAATCGGGAGTGCACCGGGTGCAACGGGTTCCTGCTACGGAGACACAGGGACGGGTGCATACTTCGGCAGCTACCGTGGCGGTATTGCCTGAAGCCGAGGCTTTTGAAGTGGAAATCAACGAGGGGGCGATCAAATGGGATACTTTCCGTTCGGGAGGAGCAGGAGGACAGAATGTGAATAAAGTGGAATCCGGTGTCCGGCTGCGGTATGTCTGGCAAAATCCCAATACCGGTGTGGCCGAAGAAATCCTGATCGAATGTACCGAAACCCGGGATCAACCGAAGAATAAAGAAAGGGCACTTTCCCGTTTGCGTACTTTTATCTATGATAAAGAACATCAGAAATACATCGACGACATTTCGGCTAAACGCAAGACGATGGTCAGTACAGGTGACCGTTCTGCTAAAATCCGTACCTATAATTATCCGCAAGGACGGGTAACCGATCACCGGATCAACTTTACACTTTATAATTTACAGGCTGTGATGGACGGCGAAATCGACGAGATTATCGAAAAACTGCAGATCGAAGAAAATACCGAGCGTTTGAAAGAAAGCGGACTGTAGAAATGTACGATTTATCATTTACAATTAAATCATATGGATTATAATCAATTATTTGAACAGATAAAGGCAAAGAAATCCTTCCTTTGTGTCGGCTTAGACTCGGATATCGCTAAGATTCCCCCGCATTTGCTACAGTTGGAAGATCCTGTTTTTGAATTTAATAAAGCCGTTATCGATGCGACGGCCGAGGTGGCTATCGCCTATAAACCCAATATCGCTTTTTATGAAAGCCGGGGTGTCGAAGGATGGAAAAGTCTGGAGAAGACTATACACTATATCCGGACGAGTTACCCGGATATTTTTACTATTGCGGATGCTAAGCGGGGGGATATCGGAAATACTTCGCAGATGTATGCCAAAGCTTTTCTGGAAACTCTTGCTTTCGATTCGATCACGGTGGCTCCCTATATGGGAGAAGATTCGGTGACTCCTTTCCTGCAATATGAGGGAAAGTGGGTTGTACTTCTGGCCCTGACTTCCAATAAAGGAGCTTATGACTTCCAGTTTTTTGAAAGCGAAGGGATGAAATTGTATGAAAAGGTACTCGAAAAATCACAGGACTGGGGGAATGCCCGGAATATGATGTACGTTGTCGGAGCGACAAAAGCCGAGATGCTGGCCGGAATCCGCCGGATCGTGCCCGATCATTTTCTGTTGGTGCCGGGAGTCGGAGCTCAGGGCGGAAGTCTCGAAGAAGTGGCGAAATATGGAATGAATGCACATTGTGGCTTGATAGTCAACTCTTCCCGGGGCATTATTTTTGCCGACCGTACAGAAAATTTTGCCGTACGTGCACGGGAAGAAGCGTTTAAACTGCAAAAAGATATGGAGCGGTTGTTAGTGGAAGGGAAAGTATTATAGGCTGGCTTCTTTTGTCATAGTCGGGTGAACCTTGAGTTCGGTCTGGCAAAAAAAACTCCGGATTCTCGGCAGAGAAGCTGAATCGGAAAACTAAAGTTTTACCGGTAGAACTGAAAGTTCGTTCGGCTATGATAAAGTGAATTTTTTCTGACAAAAAGTTTCGGGAATGTTTCTGGAATTATAATACTTTGGATATAAATTCTGTAAATCCTTCTTCTTTGTCCGATTTTACTAATTTATAGTGTCTTTGTAAATTAACCGGGGCATTGGCTACCAAATAGGCTTCGGCACAAATATCCAGAAAATCGATATCATTATAATCATTGCCTAGTCCGGCAACCTCTTTACAATTGATATTCAGTTTTTTTAAAAGAGTTTGGCAGCTATTGCCTTTATGGATACCGTCGGCAAAAATTTCCAGCCAGATCGCCCGGTTGTCTAAAGGCGAAGTGGAGCGTACTACGGAATAACCGGCTAAATCCGAACGGATTTTTTCTAGTAACCGTAATTGCAGGGCATCGAGAATCATCACGAATTGGGTGGCTTTACCCTGTATGCCGGCCGGTGATTCTATCGGGCTTCCGAAAGGCCGGTAGGTGGCCAGGCGTTTTTGGTAATCGGGATGTATCGGGTAAAGGGTTGTGTAATAAAAATAATGGTTATCCGGGATTTCCCGTTGGATGGTGAAATTGATATTGTATTCCCAAAGATAAGAGGCTATTTCCCGGGTCTCGGACATACTGAGGTGATGAGCCGACAGCAATCGGCGATCGCTCCAACGTAGTGTACCGGCACCGGAAGAGAAAACCAGATAATCTATCGGAAAACCGGCAGGTAATATTTTGAGGGCGGAATACAGGTTACGGCCTGTGGCAATGATCCGGATACATCCTTTATTCCCGGCTAGCCGGAAGGCTTCCAGGGTACCGGAACTGATGCTCCCTCCTCTGGGAAGAAGTGTACCGTCCAGATCGGTAATAATCGCTTTGATCATCCGGGCAATAGTTCGTAAGTGAAATAAGGGAGGGATTCATTCAGGTAGTGAAGCACTTTTTCCTGGTTCATCCCGTCTAAAGGATTGTGGGTATACCCGAAAGTAGCCTTGATTCCCATGTTGATGAAGTGTACAGCCCGTTCGATCGCTTCAGGTAAACTGTCGCCGTTGAGCAGACAACCGGTGATGACACTTGCAAAAGCATCACCGGTACCCGGATAACTGGCTGCAACGTAATCGCTGCTCACCCGCCACAGGCGTTCGTCGTTCTTATTATAAGCGAGCGTAGCCACTTTTTTTTCATTTCCCGACGGAGCCGAAGTGATGATAACATATTCCGGCCCGAGTTTACTGAGGGCTTTACACCATTCGATCGCTTCGGCCGGGGGGGTGTGAGGAGATGGCGCCGTATCTAAAAGAAAGGCCGCTTCCGTCAGGTTGGGTGTGATCACATTCGCTTTTTTACACAGTTCGCGCATCCCTGTTATCATGCCGGTATCCATCCCCGGATAGAGTTTACCGTGGTCTCCTAAAACAGGATCGACTAAGATGAAATTGTCGTCCTGACTGAAATCATCGAAAAATCCGGATACGATATTCATTTGTTTTTCCGATGCCAGATAACCCGAATACAAAGCATCGAAATGTAAGTCCAGTTCTTTCCAATGATCGATGATCCCCTGCATCTGGTCGGTCAGATCGAAGCTACGGAAATCTTTGTATTCGCTGTGGGCGGATAAAATAGCCGTGGGGAGAGGGCAAACCTGATACCCCATATAAGAAAGAATGGGGATGGCGACTGTCAGGGAGGCCCGGCCATAACCTGACAAATCGTGTATTGCGGCAATTTTTTTCATAGTCGAGAATATCTGTTTGTGCAAAAGTAGGATAAATAAGTCGAAAGTCCATAAGGTTTATGAAGTCCCTGAACCTTGTGGGCTTTTTTAGCAGCTACGGGAGCGACCGATCGGAGCCGAAGGTTCCGGTAAGGAGGTGCACCGAAGGGGTCTACAGACTTTATGAACTAAGTATATCCGGGATTTTGGCTCCACCGGACTGAAGATCCGTTCCGCAATTTTGTGTAGACTCTCGATAATTGAAGTGTTTGTGTGTAATTTTGAGGGGTATGTGTAAAAATATAGTATTATTTTCTATTTTTGCCCCTGAAAAATAATGGTGTTATATAAAAAATTAATCTTTTATCGATTGTATGGCAAAAATAAGATTCTCGGCATTAGAAGAGCTGGCTCATCGGAAACCTTTAGAAGTCCCAAAACGGCGACGGGTATCTGAAATTTTCGGATGTGATGTACTTACCATAGAGAAAATGCGTCAGTATTTGTCTATAGAAGCTTTCAAAAAATTGGAAAAGGTGATGATAGAAGGTGGGACGATAGACAGGGGACTGGCCGATCAGGTTGCTGCAGCGATGAAAGCCTGGGCTGTAGAAAAGGGAGCAACCCATTACACCCATTGGTTTCATCCCCTGAACGGAGCTACGGCAGAAAAACACGATGGGTTTATCGATTTGCAAAAAAACGGAAGTATGATAGAAGCCTTCGACGGCCGGATGCTGGTACAGCAAGAGCCCGATGCATCGAGTTTTCCGAACGGCGGTATCCGGAATACTTTTGAAGCCAGAGGATATACCGCCTGGGATCCGGGATCTCCTGCTTTCATCAACAACAACACCTTGTGTATACCGACGGTATTCGTGGCTTATACGGGCGAAGCCCTGGATTATAAAACGCCGATGTTGAAGGCCTTGGCGTTGATCGACAAGGCAGCTGTCGGCATTTGCCAGTATTTCGATAAAGATGTGGAAAAAGTGACGGCAACCTTGGGATGGGAACAGGAATATTTTCTGGTCGACGAAGCCTTGTTCAATGCCCGGCCTGACCTGAAATTGTGCGGCCGTACTTTGATGGGCCATTCGGCAGCTAAAGATCAGCAGCTGGAAGATCATTATTTCGGGGCTATTCCCGAGCGGGTAAATGCTTTTATGGATGAACTCGAATACGAGTGCCATCGGCTGGGCATTCCGGCAAAAACCCGTCACAATGAATGTGCTCCGAATCAGTTCGAACTGGCACCGATTTTCGAGGAAGCGAACCTGGCTGTGGATCATAATCAGTTATTGATGTCTACGATGAAGCGGATAGCCAAACATCATAAGTTCCGGGTATTGTTGCATGAAAAACCTTATAAAGGAATCAACGGTTCGGGTAAACACAACAATTGGTCTTTACTGACGGATACCGGAGTGAATTTGTTGTCTCCGGGGAAGAACCCGAAGTCCAATATGCAATTCCTCGTTTTCTTGGTCGCTACTACAAAAGCTGTATTGGAACAGGAGGCCTTGTTTAAAGCTTGTATCGTTTCTTTGGGAAATGAGCGCCGTTTGGGAGGGGATGAGGCACCACCGGTGATTATGTCCGTATTCCTGGGACAACAGCTCGATTCTATTCTGGACGAAATCGAACAGAAAGTGAGCAGTAAGAAGATGAGTCCTGATGAAAAGACCGAATTGAAGTTGAATGTCGGTAAAATTCCTGAAATCATGCGGGACAATACCGACCGCAACCGTACTTCTCCTTTTGCTTTTACCGGTAACCGTTTCGAATTCAGAGCGGTAGGTGCTTCTGCCAATTGTGGTGCAGCGATGATCGTACTCAATACCGCTGTGGCTGAACAATTGATTGCTTTTAAGAAAGAAGCCGATGCATTGATCGATAGAGGGGTGAAAAAAGACGAAGCGATTTTTCAGGTCTTGAGAAAGTATATCATTGCTTGTAAAAAAATCCGTTTTGAAGGTAACGGATATAGTAAAGAATGGCAGGAAGAAGCTCAAAGGAGAGGGTTGTCGGTCGATAGTGATTGCGTGGGGGCGCTCAAAGCTTACTTGGCTCCGAAAGCCAGAAAATTGTTCGTAGAGAACGGGATCTTTACCGAACGTGAACTGGAAGCCCGTTTTGAAATCAAGAACGAGATCTATCTGAAAAAACTACAGATCGAATCCCGGGTATTGGGGGATCTGGCCTTGAATCATATTATCCCGACAGCGATTACTTATCAAAATACCCTGATCGAGAATGTGAAAGGGTTGAAAGAGATCCTGCCGGATGTATATAATGAAGTGGGCGAAGTGCAGTTGAAAGCGATTAAAGAGATTTCTACCCATATCAAAGAGATCCGTACTTTGGTCGACGAAATGACCGAAGCCCGTAAAGTGGCTAACAATTCTATTTCGAATGAAGTGGAAAGGGCTCAGGTTTATTCTGCTACGGTTTTACCGTATCTGGATAAAATCCGTTATCACATCGATAAGCTGGAACTACTCGTCGACGATGAGATCTGGCCCTTACCGAAATACCGGGAATTACTTTTCTTTAAATAGGAATATTCAGTAAATGTCCCTATAAAATACAATGGCATATGAAGATGCCCCAGTATAATCACTTCATATGTCATTTTTATTGTCATTTTTCTGTAT
>NZ_CFKYFN010000063.1:0-72213 GCF_985060555.1 Odoribacter sp.
ATACAGAAAAATGACAATAAAAATGACATATGAAGTGATTATACTGGGGCATCTTCATATGCCATTGTATTTTATAGGGACATTTACTGAATATTCCTACTTATAATAAAGTGGAGAATATTTCGTTGGCTGGCTTGAAAAGCAATCAGGACAAACGCGCTTTGCATGACCGTTGGCAAAAACCGGGGGATCATGCTAAGTTTAAAGGAATTTCACTAACCGAAACGACACCCATCTCTTCACGTTTTGTATTGCGGGAGAATTATATCAAGGCCGAATCCATATCGGTCGGTTATGATTTTGAATCGCAAGCAGTACAGAAACTGGGAATCCAGTCTTTGCGTTTACAAGCGAATACGACGGATTTATTCCGTATTTCTTCGATCAAGGAGGAGCGGGGAATTGAGTATCCGTTTGCCCGTTCGTTCTCGTTTTCATTGTCTGCAATGTTCTAAAAATGGAAGTTATGAATAGAAAATATATATTGATAGGATTACTTGTTTGTATAACGGGTATATTTTCGGGATGTCACTCTTGGTTGGATGTGCAGCCGGAAGATCAGGTGACCGACGGGCAGCTGTTCAGTACGGAATCAGGGTTTCGCACTGCTCTGAATGGAATTTATGTGGAATTGAGCAATAATGCGCTTTATGGAGGTGAATTATCGGTAGATGCCGTAGAGATTTTAGCGCAACGGTATGATTTTTCGGGGAATACGACAAATGCTTATCGGTTGGGAACATATAATTATACCATAGATTATGCGAAGAGTAAGTTCGCTGCAGTGTGGGAGAAAGCCTATTCGCTGATTGCCAATTGTAATAAATTATTGGAATATGCGGAAAAAAATGAGGAAGTGTTGACAGGAAAAATGCGGAAAATGATTATCGGTGAGGCGATGGCACTTCGTGCTTTTCTGCATTTTGATATGTTACGTTTGTTTGGACCGGTATATGCTACCAATAAAGCCGATTTGTCTATTCCTTATAATACGGTATATTCAATTTCGGCAACCTCCCTTTTACCGGCTACTCAGGTTGTGGAGAAAGTACTGAAAGATTTGGATGAGGCGGAACGTTTGTTAGGTGAGTCTGATCCGATTATTGAAGAAGGACCGCAAAACCAGGATTCGGAAGATGGGTTGAATTATTATACTTATCGTACACAACGCTTGAACTATTATGCGGTAAAAGCTTTAAAAGCAAGGGTATATTTATGGGCGGACAATAAGGCGGAAGCTTATCGGGAAGCAAAAGCCGTGACAGCTGTACAAGAACAATGGTTCCCTTGGACCGAACGCCGGGAGATTATGGATAATACGAGAAATCCGGACAGGATCTTTTCTTCAGAATTGTTGTTTGCAGCTTATTATAATGCACGTGAAGAGATTTTTACGAATTATTTCAGTCCCACTCTGGAGCCTGCACAAGTGTATTCACCTAAAAAACATATCGATGATTTATTTACTTGGGATTTGCTGGATTGGCGTAACAGACCGATTTGGTTGGAAGGCACTACCCGGGACTACAGGTGTTTCCATAAGTATGAAGACGTGTCGTCGACTGAGGTATGGACTAAGTTGATCCCTTTGATTCGGATGACGGAAATGTATTACATTATTGCAGAGACAGCCACGGATGAGACGGAGGCGTTGGATGCGCTGAATACCGTATTGTTTAATAGGGGAGTGAAAGAATTGGAGGATAAAACACAATTGGCCGGAATGCTTCGGGACGAATACAGGAGAGAATTTTTTGGAGAAGGACAGTTGTTTTTTTATTATAAGCGTTTGAATGTAAAAGTATTACATTCTTATTCGGAAAATGCCGACCTGGATATGGATGCAGCAAAATACGTCGTCCCGTTGCCATTAAGTGAAACCGATTTTCGTTAAAAGATGAGTTATGAAAAAGAATGTTATTTTTATATTGCTTTTGACAATATTGAGCAGTTGTAAATCAGAATATGAGGAATATAGCGGTACTGATGCCATTTATCTGAATGAGATATCGGATACGGTACGTTTTTCTTTTACTTATGTCGACAGTGAATATGAAACACAGGCACAGGATATTCATCTGAAGGTGATAGGTAAGGTGGCAGATTACGATCGTCCGGTGAATATAAAATTTACACCGGTAAATGCGGTGGAAGGTGTGGATTTTGAACCGTTGGAGAAAGAGTATGTGGTTAAGAAGGGAGAGGTTTCTCTTGTGATTCCTGTAACTATGATCCGGACGAAAGCCTTACAAACGGAAGAAAAGGGAATTGATATGGAATTATTGCCTAACGGGCATTTTACAACTTATTACGATTATGGTTCCAGCGATTCGACCTCTTGGGTAAAGACGCAGCGGTTAAAGCTGATATTATTGTTTTCGGAATTTATGAATGAACCGCCTTCGCAGTGGAATCCATATATGTTCGGTGAATTTTCGGCGAAGAAGTTTGCTTTGATTTGCGATGAAATGGATATTCCACGGGAAGAGTTTAATAAAAAATCCGAGGAGGCGGGTTATATACTTTCCCGCATGGGGTATATCGGATCGTATATGAAAAAATATCTGGCCGACGAAAAAGCGGCGGGCCGGACTGTTTATGAAGAGGATGGTATTACGGAAATGACAATGGGACCACAGGCCCAATAAATGAAATATGATGAGAAAGAATGTATATTTAATTGTATGGTTGATGACTGTTATACTTTATTCGTGTTACGATGATAAAGGAAATTACAGTTATGAGGATATCGATGAGATTTCTATTGCAGGAATGCCGGACACACTGGTGACGGTATTTAAAAATACAGATACACTAAAAGTTGTTCCGGAGCTGAAACACACATTGGCTGCCGGAAGCGGAAAGTATGAGTATACTTGGGTGGCTGTCGCGAAAGAGAATAAAACCGGTAATGAGTTCGAATATGAGATTGGTAAAGAGAAAAATTTGAATTATTTTATCGATTTACCATTGGGAAAATACGCTGTTTATTTGAATGTGTTGGACCAAGAGACAGAAGTGACTTGGCGGCAACATTTCGACATGGAGGTGATTATTCAGACAACTGAAGGTTGGTTGGTGCTGTGCGACGAAAAGGGCGAAGTACGTTTGGATATGATCTCTAAATACGGTAACCAGGAATTAATGATTCGCAATTTGCTCGACGATTATGCCCTGCCGAATAAAAAGGGACCGAAAAGTATAGTGTTAAATATAACAGGATCGGGAGATAAAATCATATTGATGACTGAAACAGGGGCTTGTTATTTGGATCCGGAAAGTTTGGCTTGGGAAGAAGCATTCGATTTGAAGTACGACATGGGGAAAATACCGGGAGTATTTGTTCCGACTGCTATGATTTGTCTTGATCCGATGTATGGCTCCGGTACATATCCTTGTTCGGTATTGTTGACAACGACCGAAGTGTATTGTAAAACATCGGGAAGAATTATTTATGAATTACCGAGAAATAATGTAGCTGGAGAAGAGAAGACCTTTAAGGTTGCTCCCTTTATCATTACATCGGCAGATGGAGTATGGGGATATTATGAACCACCGGTTATCCTTTATGATACGGACAACAGACGGTTTGTACAACTGGGGCTTGCCTGGAATGAAACATCCTGCCGTATACCCCCGGTTGCAAATGAGGTTTTTCCCATGGTAACAGGAAAAGAGTTTGTTTATGCTGCTAATACCAGACATGATGGTAACAGCTCGTATGTTATTTTGCGTGATGATACCGGAAAATTGTGGTTGCACGGGTTCGGTAATTTGTGGTATAATTCTTTCTCTCAGTTGAGTAATTATTATTACCGAATCGATGCTCCGGATATCGAACGTGCAGAATTGTTTGCTGTACACATGCATTATCGTTACCTCTTCTACGTTGTCGATAATATGATTTATCTGTACGATATGGCTTATAAAGAGTGGCGGAAACTGGATATATTGGACGGAGACGGGGAGAAAATAGATCTTTCCGGAGAGGAAATCACATTTATCAAATTTAACTGGTTCCAGTATGGTGAATACGGTAGGTTAGGATTGGATATGGAATACCGGTTGATCATCGGTTCGGACAAAGGTGGAGAGAATGGAGGTATGATTCGTATAGTGGATATTCCGGAGAGGATGAATGGAAAAGTGACCTTGTATAAAGAGTATAGCGGTTTTGCCAAACCGGTGGATATAGTTTATCGGGAAAGATATTGATGAGTGTGGCAGACAAGGTTGAGTGAACGAGGTTTCTTGTCCGTGTTTAGTTTAGAAAATCGCGATAAAGACATATTTTATCGCGATTTTCTTTTTCTTTTATCTGTTTCCGGCTTTCCGAAATCTTAAGGACTGGTGGGTTTGAATAGGTAACTTTCTGACAATCTTATCTTTTTTACAAAAAAAGTAGAAGGAACATTTGGTAGTTACTAGAATTGTAAGTACATTTGCACTCCATTTTGGAGAAAAGTATAATAATTTTAAAAGAGTACTTGTAAAATGCCTACTATTCAACAGTTAGTAAGAAAAGGAAGAGTAAAGATCGAGGACAAGAGTAAAGCTCCTGCTTTGGATTCTTGCCCACAGAGAAGAGGAGTTTGTGTACGTGTTTACACTACCACTCCGAAAAAACCGAACTCAGCCATGAGAAAGGTTGCCCGTGTTAGATTGACCAACGGAAAAGAAGTGAATGCTTATATTCCGGGAGAAGGCCACAACTTGCAGGAACACTCCATCGTGTTGATCCGTGGCGGTCGTGTGAAAGACCTTCCGGGTGTGCGTTACCACTTGGTTCGTGGTACTTTGGATGCTGCCGGTGTTGCCGGACGTTGCCAGGGACGTTCTAAGTATGGTGCGAAAAGACCGAAACCGGGTCAGGCTGCTGCTCCAGCTAAAGGAAAGGGCAAGAAATAAAAATTAGTGATTAACAGGAATTATGTTTATGAAGCGTTCCCGAAAAACAGTTGAGTAAATGGTTGGGAAACCGTTGAAGACCAAAAAGGGCAGCTTGACGAACAAATTCGTAAACGAAAAGAAATGAGAAAGACTAAACCAAAGAAGAGAATCCTGTTACCGGATCCAAAATTCAACGATGTACTGGTGACGAGGTTTGTTAATGACCTGATGGTGGACGGTAAAAAGACTGTTGCGTTCAAAATCTTTTATGACGCACTGGATATCGTTGAGGAAAAAATGGCAAAAAAAGAAGAGAAATCTGCTCTGGAGATCTGGAAGCAGGCATTGGAAAATATTACTCCTCAGGTAGAAGTAAAGAGCCGCCGTGTCGGTGGTGCTACTTTCCAGGTGCCTACTGAAATTAATCCGGCCCGTAAAAGAGCGATCTCTGTAAAAAATATGATCCTTTACTCCCGCAAGAGAAGCGGACACAGCATGGCTGAAAAACTTTCTGCTGAAATTATGGCTGCCTACAAAGAGGAAGGTGCTGCTTTCAAAAAGAAAGAAGATACCCATCGTATGGCTGAAGCTAACCGGGCATTTGCACATTTCAGATTTTAATTTAGAGGCGAAAAATAGATGGCTAAGAGAGATTTACATTACACAAGAAATATCGGTATCATGGCTCACATCGATGCCGGTAAGACTACAACGACCGAACGTATCCTGTATTTCACCGGTGTGAACCATAAGATCGGGGAAACGCATGATGGTACTGCAACGATGGACTGGATGGTGCAGGAACAGGAGAGAGGTATTACCATCACTTCTGCTGCTACCACTTGTTTCTGGAAATATCAGGGAAACGAATATAAAATTAATATCATCGACACTCCGGGACACGTTGACTTCACGGTTGAAGTAGAGCGTTCTCTTCGTGTATTGGATGGTGCGGTTGCATTGTTCTGTGCAGTAGGTGGGGTTGAAGCACAGTCTGAAACCGTATGGCGTCAGGCAAACAAATATGGTGTTCCGAGAATTGCTTTCGTGAATAAAATGGACCGTTCCGGGGCCGATTTCTTCAAAGCAGTTCGTGAAATCAAAGAGAAATTAGGTGCTAATCCGGTTCCTTTGGTACTTCCGATCGGAGCGGAAGATAACTATCAGGGTATTATCGACCTGGTAGAAATGAAAGCTTATGTTTGGGAAAACGGTGCTATGGAAGCTACCGTGAAAGAAATTCCCGAAAATATGATGGCTGAAGCTCAGGAATGGAGAGAGAAATTGGTAGAAGCTGCTGCTGTGCAGGACGAAGCTTTGATGGAACGTTTCTTTGAAGATCCGGACTCTATCACAGTCGAAGACCTGAAAGCAGTGATTCGGAAGGCTGTGATCGCCATGGACTTCTGTCCGGTGATGTGCGGTTCTTCTTTCAAAAATAAAGGCGTGCAGAACCTGTTGGATGCTGTGATCGCTTATTTGCCGAACCCGTTGGATATTCCGAACAGTAAAGGTACTGATCCCCGGACAGGAGAAGATGTACATTTCCCTGTAGATCCGGAGGCTCCGCTGTCGGCACTGGCATTTAAGATCGCTACCGACCCGTTTGTCGGCCGTTTGTGCTATACCCGTATTTATTCTGGTAAGATCGAAGCCGGTTCGTATGTTTATAACCCGCGTACCGATAAAAAAGAACGTATTTCCCGTCTGTTCCAGATGCACTCTAACAAGCAACAGCCGAAAGAAGTACTGGAAGCCGGAGATATCTGCGCTTGCGTAGGTTTCAAAGATATCCGTACCGGAGATACCTTGTGTTCTGAAGATAAACCGATCGTACTGGAGAGTATGACTTTCCCGGAACCTGTGATCGGTATCGCTATCGAACCGCTGACTCAGAAAGATACGGATAAATTAGGTATGGCTTTGGCTAAATTGGCTGAAGAAGACCCGACCTTCCGCGTGAAAACTGATGAAGATTCAGGCCAGACCGTAATCAGCGGTATGGGTGAGCTTCACCTGGATATCATCCTCGACCGTTTGCGTCGTGAATTTAAAGTAGAATGTAACCAGGGAGCTCCTCAGGTATCTTACAAAGAAGCGATTACTGTACCTGTCGATCATCGTCATGTGTTCAAAAAACAGTCCGGTGGTCGTGGTAAGTTTGCAGATATTATTTTCCGTATGGAACCTGCAGAGGAAGGTAAAGAGGGCTTGACTTTTGTGAACGAAGTGAAAGGTGGTAATATTCCGAAGGAATTTATCCCGTCTGTAGAAAAAGGGTTCAAAGAAGCGATGCAGAACGGTGTTCTGGCAGGTTATGCTTTGGAAGCTTTGAAGATCACTTTGATCGATGGTTCTTTCCACCCTGTTGACTCTGATGCGTTGTCGTTCGAAATGGCTGCTAAAATCGGTTATAAAGAAGCTGCTCAGAAAGCAAAACCGGTATTGCTGGAACCGATTATGAAGCTGGAAGTAGTTACTCCCGAAGACTTTATGGGTGACATCATCGCTGACCTGAACCGTCGCCGGGGACAGGTAGAATCGATGGATTCCCGTATCGGTGCCCGTGTGATTACGGCAAAAGTTCCTTTGGCAGAACAATTCGGTTATGTGACTGTATTACGTACCCTGTCATCCGGACGTGCAAGTTCTTCTATGGAATTCGATCACTATGCCGAAGTTCCGAAGAATATTGCGAGAGAGGTGGTTGAAAAAGCGAACGGACGTGTGGATTTAATCTAAAAATTAATGTCGGAGAGGTCTCTGGCCTTTCCGACCGCTTAAATATAATAAACAAAAAACATGAGCCAAAAAATCAGAATTAAGTTAAAATCTTACGATCACAACTTGGTAGACAAGTCGGCTGAAAAGATTGTTAAGACAGTGAAGGCTACAGGTGCAGTGGTTAGTGGTCCGATTCCACTTCCTACCCACAAAGGAGTATTTACTGTTAACCGCTCTACTTTCGTAAATAAGAAGAGCCGTGAACAATTTTTATTATGTACTTTCAAACGTCTGATTGATATCTATAGTTCTACTACAGGTACCATCGATGCGCTGATGAAACTTGAATTACCCAGTGGTGTTGAAGTTGAGATTAAAGTGTAGTTAACGGCGAAACCCTATGTCGTTAAAATGAAGAATTAACCTATTAAAAAAGAAATGAAATTACCAGGTTTAATTGGAAAAAAAGTCGGAATGACTTCCGTTTTCAGTGTTGAGGGGAAAAGTATCCCATGCACTGTTATTGAATGCGGTCCATGTGTCGTAACTCAGGTGAAAACCATAGAAAAAGACGGTTACGAAGCACTTCAGTTGGGTTTTGATGAGAAAAAAGAAAAACACACAACGAAGCAGCTAAGTGGACATTTTAAGAAGGCTGGCACAACTCCGAAACGTAAACTCGTTGAGTTTGCAGGATTTGCCGAAGAACACAAGTTGGGAGATGTAATCGACGTGACCATACTGGAAGGTACTGCCTATGTCGATATCGTCGGTACCTCTAAAGGTAAAGGTTACCAGGGCGTTGTGAAACGTCACGGTTTCGGTGGAGTAGGACAAGCTACCCACGGTCAGCATAACCGTCTGAGAAAACCGGGATCTATCGGAGCATGTTCTACTCCGGCACGTGTTTTCAAAGGAATGCGTATGGGTGGCCGTATGGGCGGAGACCGGGTTACTGTAGAGAACTTGGAAGTTTTGAAGGTAATTCCTGAAAATAATTTGTTGTTGGTGAAGGGATCTGTTCCCGGATCTAAAGGTTCATACGTAATTATTCAGAAGTAATGGAGTTAAGTGTACTAAACATTGCCGGACAGGAAACCGGCAGAAAGATAGTGTTGGATGACGCTATTTTTGGAATTCAGCCTAATGAGCACGCTATCTACCTTGACGTAAAACAGTTCCTGGCCAACAACCGTCAGGGTACTCACAAGTCAAAACAGCGGAATGAAATTTCCGGAAGTACCAAAAAGCTGAAAAAGCAAAAAGGTACCGGAGGTGCTCGTGCAGGTAGTATTAAGAACCCTGAGTTCAGAGGAGGAGGTCGTATTTTTGGTCCCGTACCGAGAGATTACAGCTTCAAACTGAACAAGAAATTGAAAAAATTGGCTCGTAAATCAGCTTTGGCTGTAAAAGCAAGTGCAAATGCTGTAAAAGTCGTTGAAGACTTCACCTTCGAAGCTCCGAAGACCAAACAAATGGTTGCTTTGATGAACAACCTGCAGGTAAACAACGGTCGTCTGTTGTTGGTATTGGGTAACGGTGTGAACGAAAATGTACTTCTGTCTGCCCGTAACTTGCAGAATGTGGAAGTGATGAGAGTTAGCGACATCGCAACTTACAACGTAATGAAGGCTAAAAACCTTGTTTTAGTTGAAAGTTCTGTAGAGGGCCTTAACGAAATGTTCAATCTTAACTAAACCAAGAAGAGATGGAAATTATTATTAAGCCCGTTTTAACGGAAAAGATGACAGCTCTCACCGATAAACAGCGTAAAGTAGCTTTTATCGTAGCAAAAGAGGCAAATAAGATTGAGATAAAGAAAGCAGTTGAAGCCATGTATGGAGTGAACGTATTGGCTGTAAATACCCAGCGTTATCAGGGGACGGCTAAATCCCGTTATACCAAGGCCGGTGTAATCAGCGGACGTACCAACTCGTTCAAGAAAGCAATTGTGACTTTAGCAGAAGGTGATAGTATTGATTTTTTTAGCAATATTTAAATAAGATGGCTGTAAGAAAATTAAATCCTGTAACGCCTGGACAAAGAGGAAAGGTAGTGAATACTTTCGAACAGGTGACTACAGATAGACCTGAGAAATCATTGTTGAGACCCTACAGCAAAACCGGAGGTCGTAATAACACCGGTAAGATGACAATGAGATATATAGGTGGTGGTCATAAACGCAAATACAGAGTAATCGACTTCAAACGCGAGAAGGAAAATATACCTGCTAAAGTAGCAAGTATCGAATATGATCCGAACCGCACGGCCCGTATTGCCCTGTTAGTGTATGCAGATGGTGAAAAACGTTATATCGTTGCCCCGATCGGTTTGACTGTCGGTCAGACCATCGAGAGCGGTAAAGGAGTCGCTCCTGAAATCGGGAATACGCTGTATTTGTCTGAAATCCCATTGGGTACAATCATACATAACATTGAGTTACGTCCGGGACAAGGAGCTGTAATGGCCCGTAGCGCCGGTTCTTATGCTCAGTTAGTTGCAAGAGAAGGAAAATATGCTTCTATCAAATTGCCTTCAGGTGAGATCCGTATGGTGCTGGTTACCTGTAAAGCAACCGTAGGTACTGTATCTAATCCTGACCATTCTCTGGAACGTTCCGGTAAAGCAGGGCGTACCCGCTGGTTAGGCCGTCGTCCTCGTGTCCGTGGTGTTGTCATGAACCCGGTTGATCACCCGATGGGTGGTGGTGAAGGCCGTGCTTCCGGAGGTCTGCCCCGTTCAAGAAAAGGCTTGCTGGCTAAGGGCTTGAAGACCAG
Organism: Odoribacter sp.; assembly: GCF_985060555.1. Classification (NCBI taxonomy): domain Bacteria; kingdom Pseudomonadati; phylum Bacteroidota; class Bacteroidia; order Bacteroidales; family Odoribacteraceae; genus Odoribacter; species Odoribacter sp. Next base: position 10,392 of record NZ_CFKYFN010000063.1, read on the forward strand.
AGCACCGAAGAAGGCTTCTTCGAAGTATATTATTGAAAGAAGGAAAAAATAACTGATTAAAACTTGATGTTATGAGTCGTTCGTTAAAAAAAGGCCCTTTTATTGATGTAAAGCTGGAAAAGAGAATCCTGGCAATGAATGAGACCAACAAGAAATCGGTTGTTAAGACCTGGGCTCGTTACTCCATGATTTCTCCGGATTTCGTAGGGCATACAGTAGCTGTACACAACGGTAATAAATTTATCCCGGTATATGTGACCGAAAATATGGTAGGTCATAAATTGGGTGAATTTGCACCGACACGTACATTTAGAGGTCACGCTGACAAGAAGAAAAAATAATAGCGTGATGATGTTGAACAAATGAAGATTGTATAAAATGGGTGCAAGAAAAAGAATAAAAGCAAATCAGATGAAGGAAGCCAGAAAAACAAAGGCTTTCGCTGTGCTGCATGATTGTCCTTCATCACCTCAGAAAATGAGATTGGTGGCAGACCTTGTACGGGGTATGGACGTACAGAGGGCTTTGGATACACTGAAATTTTGTCCGAAAGAAGCTGCTCGTAAAGTGGAGAAACTTTTACTTTCAGCTATTGCAAACTGGAGCGTGAAAAACGAAGGCCAGCGCGTAGACGACGCTGCTTTGTATATCAAAGAAATCTTTGTGGATGGTGCGGGTATTCTGAAAAGACTGCGTCCGGCTCCACAGGGACGGGCTCACAGAATCCGTAAAAGATCCAATCACGTGACTATCGTGTTGGGAAGTAAAACCGCCGTTGTTGAAAACACTGTAAAAGAGTAAAGCATGGGACAAAAATGTAATCCAATAAGCAATAGATTAGGTATCATCCGTGGATGGGATTCTAATTGGTTCGGCGGCAAGAATTACGGTGACAAACTGGTAGAAGATTACAAAATCCGTAAATACCTGAATGCCCGTCTTGCAAAAGCCGGAATCGCAAAAATCGTTATCGAGCGTACGCTGAAGCTCATCACTATCACGATCAATACCGCCCGTCCGGGAATTATTATCGGTAAAGGCGGTCAGGAAGTGGATAAACTGAAAGAAGAGCTGAAGAAAATTACCGATAAAGAGGTTCAGATCAATATCTTCGAGATCAAACGTCCGGAATTGGATGCTGTGATCGTTGGAAATAACATAGCTCGTCAGTTGGAAGGCCGTGTAGCATACCGCCGGGCTATCAAAATGGCAATCGCTTCAACTATGAGAATGGGTGCCGAGGGAATCAAGATCCTGATTTCAGGACGTCTGAACGGTGCTGAAATGGCACGTGCCGAGATGTTCAAAGAAGGAAGGACTCCACTGCACACTTTCCGTGCTGACATCGATTTTGCACAGGCAGAGGCCCTGACCACTTATGGTCTGTTAGGTATCAAGGTATGGATCTGTAAAGGTGAAGTTTATGGAAAACGTGAACTCGTTCCGAACTCACTGCTCCAGACCCGTGACAACAGCCGTCCTGCATCAGCTGGTAAAGCTGACGGGAAAAAAGGCGGTTTCAGAAAGAAGAAAAAGTAAGTAGTCTTTTAATTTAATAAACGAAGAGCTATGTTACAGCCGAAAAGGACTAAATTTAGAAGAAGCCAGAAAGGTAGGATGAAGGGGAATGCCCAGAGAGGTAATCAACTTGCATTCGGATCTTTCGGTATTAAGGCGTTAGAAGAAAAATGGATCGAAGGACGCCAGATAGAAGCTGCCCGTGTTGCAGTAACCCGTTACATGCAACGTCAGGGACAGATTTGGATTCGTATATTCCCCGATAAACCGATTACCAAAAAACCTGCCGAGGTACGTATGGGTAAAGGTAAAGGTAACCCAGAGGGATTCGTAGCACCTGTAACTCCGGGAAGAATTATTTTCGAGGCTGACGGTGTTCCGTATGCAGTGGCAAAAGAGGCTTTACGTCTTGCAGCACAGAAATTACCTATTACGACAAAGTTTGTGGTTAGACGTGATTATACAGAAGAATAGTCTTCCGGCTATTAAGTTTAAAAATTAATTTGTCAGAGAGATGAAAAATTCAGAAATTATTGAAATGACCACAGCTGAACTTATTGAACGGGTAGAGACTGAAAAAGCAGCCCTCAATAAGATGACGATGAATCATACCATTACGCCGATGGAAAACCCGATGCAGATTCGTGCCGCCCGTAAAACCATCGCTCGTATGATGACAGAAATACGTAAGAGAGAATTAACTGAAAAGAAGTAAAGCAATGGAAGAAAGAAATCTTAGAAAAGAACGTATCGGTCTGGTACTGAGCAATAAGATGGATAAAACTATCACCGTTGCTGTACATTTTAAGGAAAAACACCCGATTTACGGTAAGTTCATTAAAAAGACCAAAAAGTTCACCGCTCATGATGAAAAGAATGAGTGTAATATCGGTGATACCGTGAGAATTATGGAAACCCGTCCTTTAAGTAAAATGAAGAGATGGAGATTAGTTGAAATCATTGAAAGAGCGAAGTAATCATGATACAACAGGAAACCAGATTAACAGTAGCAGACAACAGCGGTGCTAAAGAAGTGCTTTGTATCCGTGTTCTTGGAGGTTCCAAGAAAAGATATGCACGCGTAGGCGATAAAATCGTTGTTGCTGTAAAAAGTGCCCTGCCTAGCGGTGAAATTAAAAAGGGTACTGTCAGCAAAGCTGTGGTAGTACGCGTAACCAAGGAATACAGACGTCCCGATGGTTCTTATATCCGTTTTGACGACAATGCCTGTGTATTGTTGAACAATGCCGGTGAAATGAGAGGAACCCGTATCTTCGGACCTGTAGCCCGTGAAGTTCGTGAAGGTTATACGAAAATCGTTTCGTTAGCCCCCGAAGTACTTTAATGTCAAATGTCGAATGTCAGAAAGTCGAATGTTCGGGAATGAGAATTTTTAAACTCTTGACTTTTGGACTTTCGACAATTAAAAAAGTAAAGAGATGAATAGAAAATTTCATATTAAAAAAGGCGATTTAGTACAGGTGAACGCTGGGGAAGATAAAGGCAAACAGGGAAAGGTACTGGAAGTTTTTCCGGATAAGGAAAGAGCGATCGTTGAGGGAATCAACATGATCAGCAAACATACCAAACCGAATGCTAAATATCCGCAGGGTGGTATCATCAAGCAAGAAGCTCCGATCCACATCTCTAACCTGAACGTGATCGATCCGTCTACCAACAAACCGACCCGTATCGGCCGTAAAAAGGACGAAAAAGGTAACTTGGTGAGATATGCTAAAAAATCAGGAGAAATCCTGAAATAAGACCTGATTTACGATTCCGGATTTACGATTATAGTGAAAAAACACTCTGATCGTAAATCAATATCGTAAAGCAAGAATAAAAATGGGATTTACGAAGTGATATAATCCAAAATATTTTATACCTTTGCCGCCTGAAAATCTGATTTTTCGGTCGACTATTGTGTGTAAAATCGTCAATCGTGAATCAAAATTATAATTAAATAGATGAAATACGTACCAAATCTTAAAACAAAGTATAACGAAGAGATTGTACCGACTTTAATGAAAGAATTCGGATACAAGTCAGTTATGCAGGCTCCCCGGCTGGAGAAGATAGTAATCAATCAGGGAGTGGGTTCAGCTATTCAGGATAAGAAGATCCTGGAGTTTTCATTGAATGAGATTACCGCGATAACAGGTCAGAAAGCTGTTGTAGGTAAATCGACAAAAGACGTATCTAACTTCAAATTGCGTAAAGGCATGCCGATCGGTGTGAAAGTGACTTTACGGAAAGAACGTATGTACGAATTTCTGGAAAGATTGATCTGTAGTGCCCTGCCGCGTATCCGCGACTTCAAGGGGATCAACAGTAAGCTGGACGGAAAAGGCAACTATACATTAGGTCTTGAAGAGCAGATCATATTCCCTGAAATTGTGATGGATTCCGTTCACAAAATCATGGGTATGAACATTACATTTGTGACTTCGGCTAATACCGACGAAGAAGGTTTTGCTCTGCTCAGAGAGTTTGGATTACCGTTTAAAAAGAACTAAAAACAAGCGAAATGGCAAAAGAATCAATGAAAGCCCGTGAGGTGAAGCGTGCAAAATTGGTAGAAAAGTACGCTGCGAAACGAGCAAAATTAAAAGAGGAAGGTGACTATGCTGCACTGAGTCTCCTGCCTAGAAACTCGAATCCGATCCGTTTGCACAACCGTTGCAAACTGACTGGACGTCCCAGAGGTTATATGAGACAATTTGGTATCAGCCGTATCCAATTCCGTGAAATGGCTTCACAAGGGTTGATACCGGGAGTTAAAAAGGCTAGTTGGTAATATTAAAAAAAACGAAAAGAGATGACAGATCCAATAGCAGATTTCCTTACCCGCATTCGGAATGCGGTAAGTGTTGGTCATAAAGTGGTTGAAATCCCGGGTTCTAAAATTAAACTCGAAATGACCAAAATCCTGAAAGAAAAAGGATATATCCTGAATTATAAGTTCGAACAGGAAGGTGCAAGAAGCAATATCAAAATTGCATTGAAATATCATCCCGAGACAAAAGTGCCGGCTATCAAATCACTGGTACGTGTGTCAAAACCGGGTTTACGTCGGTACACTAATGTGGAAGAAATGCCACGTGTATTGAACGGACTGGGTATTGCCATTTTGTCTACCTCAATGGGATTGATGACTGACAAAGAAGCTCGCCAGCGGAATGTAGGCGGTGAAGTATTGTGTTATGTGTATTAATTTTAAAGTGAAGAAGAAATGTCACGTATAGGGAAATTACCGATTCATATACCACAAGGAGTTACTGTAGCAGTAAGTCCTGATAACACCGTCACAGTCAAAGGTCCGAAAGGACAACTTTCTCAGCAGGTAAGTGCTGATCTGACTGTTACCGTTGAAGAGAACGAAGTGCATGTAGCACGTCATACAGAAGATAAAGAACACAAAGCACAGCATGGTCTGTACCGTGCATTGCTTCATAATATGGTTGTAGGTGTTTCTGAAGGTTATACCATCAAACAAGAATTAGTAGGTGTTGGTTTCCGTGCTAACGCTGAGGGTCAGGTTCTCGAACTGGGACTGGGATATTCTCACTCTATCTTCTTGCAATTACCGGCAGAGGTGAAAGTTACAGCCGTAACTGAAAAACGTGCTAACCCGATTATTACGCTCGAAAGCTGTGACAAACAGTTGATCGGTCAGGTAGCTGCTAAAATCCGTTCTTTCCGTAAACCTGAGCCTTACAAGGGTAAAGGTATTCGCTTCGTTGGTGAAGTGGTTCGCCGGAAAGCAGGTAAGTCAGCTAAAGTTTAATTACTAAAGGAAGTAAAAAGTTATGGCTTTAACGAAAGAAGAAAGAAGATTAAGAATAAAACGGAGAATTCGGAAGATTGTCTCCGGGACAGCTGAACGTCCACGTATGAGCGTTTATCGTTCAAATGCGCAGATATCTGTACAGCTGATCGACGATAAAGCAGGTAAGACTTTATTATCTGTTTCATCTTTGTGCAAGGAAATTGCTGAGAAGAAAGGCAACAAGACCGAACAGGCTGCTTTCGTAGGGGCTGCTGTAGCAGAAAAAGCTAAAGCTGCCGGTATCGAAGCTGTTGTTTTCGACAGAAACGGTTATTTGTATCACGGTAGAGTAAAAGCATTAGCTGATGCTGCCCGTAACGGAGGTCTTAATTTTTAATAAGTTAGCGGAATGGAACAAAAAGTAAATAATACTGACTTGGAATTAAAGGACAGATTGGTAGCTATCAATCGTGTGACCAAAGTTACAAAAGGAGGTCGTACATTCAGTTTCGCAGCTATCGTTGTGGTAGGTGACGAAAACGGAATCGTAGGCTGGGGATTAGGAAAAGCAAACGAGGTGACTACAGCTATTTCTAAAGGAATCGAAGCTGCTAAAAAGAACCTGATCAAAGTACCTGTATTGAAAGGAACTATTCCTCATGAGCAGGTAGCTCGTTTCAGCGGTTCTGAGGTTTATATGCAACCCGCTTCTTCCGGTACCGGGCTGGTAGCCGGAGGTGCTATGCGTGCTGTTTTGGAAAGTGCCGGTATTCACGACGTATTGGCTAAAAGTAAAGGTTCGTCCAACCCTCACAATTTGGTAAAAGCTACGATAGCTGCATTGAAAGAAATGCGTGATGCCCGTACGATTGCCGCTCAGAGAGGCATTAGTCTGGATAAAGTGTTTAACGGTTAATATTTGAGGATCATGGCAAAGATTAAAATCACACTTGTAAAAAGTAAAATCGGTAGCGATAAAACTCAGGTAGGCACTATTCAGGCTTTGGGATTGAAGAAAACCAACAGCAGTGTTGAGAAAGAAGCTACTCCGCAGATCCTGGGAATGGTGGCAAAAATCAGCCATCTGGTTCGTGTGGAAGAAGTAAAATAAGTATAAACATTTTAAGAACGAAATAAAATGGATTTAAGTAGCTTAAAACCGGCCTGCGGATCAACTCATCACGAAAAAAGAATTGGTCGCGGACAAGGTTCCGGAAAAGGAGGTACTTCTACAAGAGGACATAAAGGAGCTAAATCAAGATCGGGTTACCATACGAAGATTGGTTTTGAAGGTGGTCAGATGCCTCTGCAGAGACGTGTACCGAAATTCGGCTTTAAGAATATCAATCGTGTAGCCTATAAAGCTATCAATGTAAGCATGTTGCAGGCTTTAGCTGAAAGAGATAATCTGGAGAAAATCGATCGGGATATTCTGATTGCAGCCGGATTGCTCAATAAGAATGAATTGTTGAAAGTTTTGGGTGACGGCTCAATCAGTGCTAAACTCGAAATTACAGCAAATGCATTCTCTAAGTCAGCGATTGCTGCGATCGAGGCTGCCGGTGGCTCTGTAGTCGTTTTGTAAAACAAAACGAGTTTATAAAGTTCATAAGGTTCATAAGTTCATAAGGTAATTTTAACTTTGTAACTTTTAAACTTTATAAACTTTATAAACTTATAAATAAAAGAACTTATGAAGTTATTTGATACATTAAAGAACATTTGGAAAATTGAGGAATTGAAAACCCGGATTCTGACAACACTCGGGTTGATTCTCGTTTACAGACTTGGAACAGAGGTGGTACTACCGGGTATCGACCCTGCCGGATTAGCCGCTTTAAAACAGCAGACTTCGAGTGGTGTGCTGGGATTGCTGGATATGTTTTCGGGAGGTGCATTTTCGAATGCTTCGATCTTTGCCTTGGGAATTATGCCCTATATCTCTGCTTCTATCGTAGTTCAGTTACTGGGAATTGCGGTTCCTTATTTTCAGCGTATGCAGCGTGAAGGGGAAAGTGGACGGCGTAAAATCAACCAGATTACCCGTTATCTGACCATTATCATTCTGATATTACAAGGTTCTGCGTATCTTACCAACTTGCATGCACAGATTCAGCCCGAATTCTTTCTGATAAAAGGGGCTTTCTTTACAATCTATTCCGTAATTATCCTGGCTGCGGGCTCTATGTTCGTTTTGTGGTTGGGTGAAAAAATTACAGATAAAGGTATTGGAAACGGTGTTTCTATCATTATCATGATTGGTATTATCGCCCGTCTGCCGTTTGCATTCTTTGCCGAACTGACTTCGCGTGTTAGTCAGCAAGGTGGCGGATTGGTGGCATTCCTGATCGAGATTATTCTGCTGTTTTTCGTATTCTGCGGTACGATCCTGCTGGTACAAGGAACCCGTAAGGTGCCTGTACAGTATGCAAAACGTATTGTCGGAAACAAACAATATGGTGGAGTACGTCAGTATATCCCTCTGAAGATTAATGCTGCAGGGGTTATGCCGATCATTTTTGCTCAGGCAATTATGTTGTTACCGATTTCTTTTGTGAATTATGCAGCTTCTGAATCGTTATCCGGTTTTGCAACTGCTTTTTCTAATTTCACCGGTTTTTGGTATAACTTCACTTTCTTTATCCTGATTGTGGCATTTACGTATTTTTATACGGCGATTACGGTTAATCCGATGCAGATGTCCGAGGATATGAAGAAGAACGGTGGATTTATTCCCGGTGTGAAACCCGGACGGAAAACAATGGAATTCCTGGATACCATTATGTCACGGATTACTTTACCGGGATCTATATTCCTGGGAATAGTTGCCATATTACCGGCTTTTGCAACCATTGCCGGAGTGAACCAACAGTTTGCTCAGTTCTATGGCGGTACTTCCCTGTTGATTTTGGTCGGAGTTGTTTTGGATACTCTACAACAGATCGAGTCGCATTTGTTGATGCGTCATTACGACGGATTGATGAAAACAGGACGAATTAAAGGGAAGACTCCCGGAGGACCGGCTGCCTATTAATAGTGAATGAGTTGCTAAGTTACTGAGTTCAGAAAAACTTAGTAACTTTGTGACTCAGTAACTTAGAAACTTGAAATATTTTTTGTAATTTTGCGGCATGATTTTTGTAAAAACCGGAGAAGAGATTGAACTGTTAAGAGAAAGCAACCGATTGGTAGGGATGACTCTGGGCGAGATGGCAAAGCATATTCGTCCGGGGATTTCTACATTAAAGCTCGATCGTATTGCAGAGGAGTTTATTCGTGACCACGGTGCAGAGCCCGGATTTTTGGGTTACGGTGGTTTTCCGAATACGCTTTGTATTTCTGTAAATGACGTTGTCGTGCACGGTATTCCCTCTGAAAAATGTGTTTTACAAGAGGGGGATATTGTTTCCATCGATTGTGGCACTTTGAAGAACGGTTTTTACGGTGATAGTGCCTATACCTTCGAGGTTGGGGAAGTGGATGAAGAAATCCGGAAGTTATTGCGGGTGACGAAAGAAAGCCTTTATAAAGGAATCGGAAAAGCTGTTGCGGGTATGCGGATCGGAGATATAGGACATGCAGTGCAATCCCATTGTGAGGCCGAAGGTTATTCGGTGGTGAGGGAGATGGTAGGACACGGAGTCGGACACGATTTACACGAAGAGCCTCAGGTGCCTAATTATGGCCGTCAGGGGCAGGGGGTAAAACTGAAAGAAGGGATGGTGATCGCTATCGAACCGATGATCAATTTGGGTAAAAGGCATATTTATCAGGAAGCCGACGGATGGACGATCCGGACAAGGGACAAAAAGCCGGCAGCTCATTTCGAGCATACCGTAGCCGTAGGGAAGAATGGTGCGGATATTTTGTCTACGTTCGAATATGTCGAGCAAGTATTGCATAAATCGTAAATCATAAATCATAAATTAATTGTTTATGGCAAAACAGCCGTCAATAGAGCAGGATGGAGTAATAACAGAAGCATTGTCGAATGCCATGTTTCGGGTAGAATTGGAAAATGGACATGTGATTACAGCCCATATTTCCGGCAAGATGCGTATGCATTACATTAAGATACTTCCTGGCGACCGGGTACGTGTGGATATGTCCCCTTACGACCTGACAAAAGGTAGAATTACATTTAGATACAAAAACTAAAATTTAATTTTTGATTTACGGTTTTTGATTTCGGATTTAGCTGTATGGCTTTTGATTGAAAATCGTAATGCGTAGATCATGAATCATAATAATTCAAATTAAAGGACCATGAAGGTAAGAGCGTCAATCAAGAAACGTAATGACGATTGCAAGATTGTAAGAAGAAAAGGCGTTTTGTACGTCATTAACAAAAAGAACCCTAAGTTTAAAATGCGTCAGGGTTAATCATTAATCTAGTTAAATTAAAAAAGATTTATGGCAAGAATCGTAGGTGTAGATTTACCCTCAAACAAAAGAGGAGAAATAGCCTTGACCTATATCTATGGTATAGGTAGAAGTAGTGCACGTGCTATCCTGAGTGAAGCCGGCATCGATTATGACCTGAAGGTGAAAGACTGGAACGACGACCAGCTCGGGGCTGTACGAAAAATCATTGGAACAGAGTACAAAGTCGAAGGTGAGTTGAGATCAAGCGTTCAGATGAACATCAAACGACTGATGGATATCGGTTGTTACCGGGGTATCCGTCACCGTTTAGGACTGCCCGTAAGAGGACAGAGCACGAAGAACAATGCCCGTACACGTAAGGGTAAGAAGAAAACTGTTGCTAACAAGAAAAAAGCAACTAAATAATTGAGTTGAATTATGGCAAAGAAGTCTACATCAAGTAACAAGAAGCGGCTGGTTAAAGTAGAAGCCGTGGGACAAGCACACGTTCATTCCTCATTTAACAACATCATCATTTCTTTGACCAATTCTACTGGTCAGGTGATTTCATGGTCTTCCGCCGGAAAGATGGGTTTCAGAGGATCTAAAAAGAACACTCCGTATGCAGCTCAGATGGCAGCTGCCGATTGCGCTAAGGTCGCATTCGATCTGGGGATGCGTAAAGCTAAAGTATATGTTTCCGGTCCGGGTAATGGCCGTGAATCAGCCATTCGTTCTATTCACGCCAGTGGTATCGAAGTTGCTGAAATCATCGATGTTACCCCGCTTCCACACAATGGTTGCCGGCCTCCGAAACGCAGAAGAGTGTAATAAAGCTAAAAGCTAAAAGCGAAATGCTAAAAGCAAGAAAAGGCCGAAAGCCTGTAGCTTATAGCTTGTAGCCTATAGCTTATGAATGTTGTGTAAATTTAAAGAATAGAAACAAATGGCTAGATATACAGGACCTAAGTCTAAAATAGCAAGAAAGTTCGGTGAGCCTATTTACGGACCGGATAAGGCACTGGAACGGAGAAATTATCCGTCAGGACAGCACGGTTTGGCTCGTCGCAGAAGAAAAATCTCTGAATATGGTGTTCAGTTGAAAGAAAAACAAAAAGCAAAATATACCTATGGTTTACTGGAAAAACAATTCCGTATCCTGTTTGAAAAAGCAGAACGTGCAGGAGGTGTTACCGGTGAAGTATTGTTGCAGATGCTCGAATGTCGTCTGGACAATGTCGTATACCGTTTAGGTATTGCTCCTACCCGTGCTGCAGCACGGCAATTGGTTTCTCATCGTCATATCACGGTGAACGGTGGTGTTTGTAACATTCCCTCAGCAGCTGTTAAAGCTGGGGATGTCGTTGCAGTACGTGAGAAATCCAAAGCTCTTGAAGTGGTAGCAGATAGCCTGCGTAGTAACCGTGTCAGCAAATATTCCTGGTTGGAATGGGACGGGGCTTCTATGAGTGGCAAACTGTTGAACGTGCCGGAAAGAAGCGATATTCCGGAAAACATTAAAGAGCAGTTAATCGTAGAATTGTATTCTAAGTAAAAAAAATTAAAGATATTTATGGCAATATTAGCTTTCCAGAAACCGGACAAAGTAATCATGCTCGAATCGACAGACAAATTCGGAAAATTCGAATTTCGTCCGTTAGAGCCAGGTTACGGAATCACAATTGGTAATCCGTTACGCAGAATCCTACTGTCTTCATTGGAAGGCTTCGCGATTACCGGAATCAAAATACATGGTGTAGAACATGAGTTTGCCACCATCCCCGGGGTGATCGAGGATGTTACCGAGATTATCCTGAATCTGAAGCAGGTTCGGTTCAAGAGAAAAGTGGAAGATGTAGAGGATGAGAAGCTGACGGTTCTGATCAACGGTCAGGAAGCTTTTAAGGCAGGGGATATCAACAAATTCCTCACAGGATTCGAGGTGCTCAATACTGAACTCGTCATCTGTCATATGGACCCTTCTGTTAATTTCCAGATGGAAATTACGATCCAGAAAGGGCGCGGTTATGTTCCTAGTACAGAAAATATGCCGGCAGAGGCCGAAGCGGGATTTATCCCTATTGATGCCATTTATACTCCGATCCGGAATGTAAAATATGAAATTGAGAACTATCGTGTAGAAGGTAAAACCGACTATGAAAAGTTGTTGTTTGAAATTGAAACCGATGGCTCTATCGCTCCTACCGATGCTTTGAAAGAGGCTGCGAAAATTCTGATTCATCACTTTATGTTGTTCTCGGATGAAAAGATTTCTTTGGAATCTGAAGACAAGTACGGTAATGAGGAATTCGACGAAGAAGTGCTTCATATGCGTCAGCTGTTGAAGACTAAATTAGTCGATATGGACTTGTCAGTGCGTGCATTGAACTGCCTGAAAGCTGCCGAAGTAGAAACACTCGGGGAATTGTGCCGCTTCAATAAGAACGACCTGTTGAAATTCCGCAACTTCGGTAAGAAGTCGCTGACCGAACTGGAAGCTCTGTTGGAAAATAACAACCTCGAATTCGGTATGGATGTTACAAAGTATAAATTAGATAAGGAATAACATCATGAACCATAAGAAGAAATTTAATCATCTGAGCCGGACCAGTGCACATCGGAAAGCCATGTTGTCCAATATGGCCGCTTCTTTGATTCTCAACAAGAGAATCAGCACGACAGTGCCTAAGGCTAAAGCGCTCAAAATATATGTTGAGCCTCTGATCACTAAAAGTAAAAACGATAACACCAATTCTCGCCGTGTTGTATTTAGTTACCTCGGACAGAAAGAAGCCGTTACCGAATTGTTTAGCGAAGTCGCACCGAAAATCGTGAACCGTCCGGGAGGTTATACCCGTATCCTGCGTACCGGTAATCGTATCGGTGATAACGCTGAGACTTGTATTATCGAATTGGTAGACTTCAATGCCACTTATACTGAAGTTAAACAGGAAGTGAAGAAAACAACTACCCGTCGTCGTCGTTCTTCAGGCGCTAAGAAAGCTGAAGCTACCGGGGCTGCAGTAGTTGAAGAAGCTCCGAAAGCAGAAACTCCTGCAGAGGAAGCTCCTAAGGCTGAATAATTCTTTTACAGGAATTCAGATAGAAGGCGGATCCTCAGGATCTGCCTTTCTTTTTAAATACAAAGTCATGAAAATCTTCTCTCTTTTTTTCTTGCTTTTATTTTTTTTCGCTTGTACGCAGCAGCAAAATGACAGCGAAGTGATTTTAGCTGCAAGTCCGGAACAAACGCTGGATTTGGATGGTGAAATATTACCTATACAGGAATTGATACCGATGAGTATCTGCCGTCTCGATACTTTTTTGGTGATTCTGAATATGGAGGAAGAGAAAATAGTGAGGGTGTATCATGCGGATACCTACCGTTTTTTAGGGGCCTTTCTGGAAAAGGGAAGAGGGAGCGATGAAGTGATTACCTGCCGTAAAATATGGGCAGCTCCCTGGAAAGGTAAAATGAGATTATGGCTACAGGCTCCGTTGAATTTTGTCGGAGTCGTCGATTTGGAAAGTTCATTAAAAACAGGTAAACCTTGTTGGAAACAACAGTATAAATTGGGGAGGTACGTAAAAAGTGATCATTTATACCGTTCAGTTTTTCCTTTGAATGATTCTGTTTTCTGGATATCGTGTGCCGAAGAACCTTCGTGGCTTTACCCGGAAGGGACATTGAAAAAAAATCCGGATGGTAGTTATACCGTTATTTCTGAAAAAGGGATGCAGAGTTTTCCTCCGAAAAACTTGTATTGGCTGGAATTCAATTACGCTTCTTCTCAGGCACAAGATACTGTTTGGTATACGTCTTATACCGATTTACAGTATTTCGACCGGATTTTTTCAACCGAAGAGGCGATGTCACCGGATCAGCATAAGATTGTCGTGGCTTTTCGGCTGATGAATCAGATGTTGTTCTTTGACCGGAAGAAGCTTACTTCAAAGTGGCTGACTACTTCGACTGAATTACCTTTGCCCCACACAACCGATGGACAACATTATTCCGGGGTTTGCTGTACCGATAAGACAGTACTTGCATTTCGGGCTTTTCCTTTGCATCCGGATGGCAGAAAAAGAGAACGTAACATCTCCGTCTTTGACTGGAACGGCAAATTCAAATATCTACTGAATATCGAACACCCCCTGAAAGCTCCTTTTTTCGATGCAGAAAAGGGATTTCTTTATGCTACGGACGATGAAGACCGTATCCGGAAGTATGCTGTCGGGGAATTTCTTTAATCACATCGGAAATTATATATTTGCTCATTATAATTAAAACCGGATTTATGAAGATTTTCTACCTGCTTTTTCTAGTTTTTCTTTTTATGAGTTGTGCAGAACGAGGTAATGAAGAGAAGAAAGTAATGATTTTAGGGGTAACACCTGAACAAATAGTCGAGTTGAAAGGAGAGGAATTACCTATACAGGAATTGATCCCGACGAGTATCTGCCGTCTCGATTCTTTTCTGGTGATACTGAATATGGAGGAAGAGAAAATAGTGAGGGTATATCAGGCGGATACCTATCGGTTTTTAGGAGCCTTTTTGGAAAAAGGACGGGGAGATGATGAAGTGATCAGCTGCCAGGAAATATGGGCAGCTCCCTGGAAGGGAAAAATGAGGCTGTGGTTGAAAGCTCCCCAAAATTTCATAGGAGTCGTCGATTTGGAAAGTTCTTTAACAGCAGGTAAACCTTGTTGGGAAAAGCAATATAAATTTATGGATCGGGGTATGGCCGATTTCTTATACCGCCCGGTTTTTGTCTTGAACGATTCGGTGTTTTGGATTTCCCGTGCCGAAAGGCCTTATGATATTATACCGAATCAGAATATTAGAAAAAATGCTGATGGTAGTATACGGATTCTGTCTATGCAGGGAACGACGCATGTAGGAGGTAAGAATTTGTATTGGTTGAGCTATAATTATGCTTCCGCTACCGTTTTAGATAGCGTATGGTATACCGATTATGACGACATCCGGGATTTTGATCAGCTTTTTCTCGGGGATGAAGCGATGTCGCCCGATCGCCGGAGAATAGCGGTGGCCTTTCGTAATATGAATCAGATCATATTATACGATTCAAAAATGCAAAACTTCCGTTGGCTGACAACGGATAACGAATTGCCGTTATTGAATTCTTCCGAGTCATTCGGGGAAAATTATTCTGGAGTCGATTGTACCGATAAAACGGTTTTTGCCTACAGAGCTTTTCCCGAGGATCCGCGGCGTCCGGTCAAACTTGGCTTTTCGGTGGAGGTATTCGATTGGGCAGGGACTTTTAAATTTCAACTCAAACTTTCCCATCCCCTTAAATATCCTTTTTTGGATGCAGAGAAAGGTTTTTTATACGCTACGGATGAAGAAGACTGCATCCGGAAGTATGATGTCAGGGATTTTCTATAGTGGCAGATGTCCGGTTATTTTTGCAGGTCGAATCCGAGCATCATGCCGTTGTATTGTTGGGCTACTTTGTTGACAGCCGATAAAGTACTGCTCTTTGAATAACCCGACAGTAAAGTGACCAGTTTTAGTAATCGGTCGGCATTGAAGAGGAAAGCCGTGCCGTCTTTCTTTCCCGATAGTTGTACTTCGGTGTTTAATAAACCAAAATAACTTAACGTCAAAATTTGATTAGAGCTATCATAAGCATAGGTACCTTTCAATTCCTTTTTCCCTATTTGGCAGGTAAAGGTGGAATCATGGTTGAAAGTGTATGAGAAATTGCCGGTTCTGATTCCTGCTTTTTCATAAGCTTTTTCGAGTTTGCCTTCCATTGTTTCACCCAGGGCTATACCTCCTGCCTTTTGGAGTAATTCCTCACTTTTAAATTGGCAGGCTGCTCCTTTGTATTGCCAGGTCCCCTGCAAGTCTTCGAATTTGAGTGCTGTCGCTTCCTTTACGGCATCGATGACTTTTTGTGCTGTTTCTGATTTTAGGATGTCTTTCAGGCTCTGTGCTTCTGTTTTTTCCGGGAGGATGAAAAGTAAAGCCGAGACTATAAATAAGGTAACCGGGATCTTTTTCATATCTTTTAGATTATTTTTTGCAAAGATATAAGCTTCCTTCTTTATTTGATAAAATAACCGACAATTTACCGGATTTTATAGACTGAAATAATCATACAATAGATACAGTTTATGTTTTATGTAAATTTTATAAATGAAAGTTAATTCTTCATTTTTAATTCTTCATTCTTCATTCTTTTGTCGTAACTTGTGTCAGCAAAATAAAATGTATAATTTAAAATTACGACAAAACGATGACACATATTGTAGATATTACAGGCCGCGAAATATTGGATTCTCGCGGGAATCCGACAGTAGAAGTAGATGTAACTCTGGAAAACGGAGTGATGGGGCGTGCAGCTGTTCCTTCGGGAGCGTCGACAGGCGAACATGAAGCTTTGGAATTGCGCGATGGGGATAAATCCCGTTATCAGGGGAAGGGTGTATTGAATGCTGTCAACAATGTCAATACAGTGATTGCCGATGCTTTGCTGGGATTCGATGTTACCGACCAGGCAGCAATCGACCGGTTGTTGATCGATCTGGACGGCACGAAGACAAAATCCAATTTAGGAGCCAATGCCATGTTGGGCGTATCTTTGGCTTGTGCAAAAGCTGCTGCCGGCGCTTTGGAAATTCCTTTATACCGCTATATCGGCGGATGCAATGCAAAAGTATTGCCTGTGCCGATGATGAATATTATCAACGGAGGTTCCCATTCCGATTCTCCTATTGCTTTTCAGGAATTTATGATTCGCCCGGTGGGTGCGAAAACCTTCCGGGAAGCTGTTCGGATGGGAGCAGAGATTTTCCATACCCTCAAAAAAGTATTGCATGATCGGGGATTGAGTACGGCTGTAGGAGATGAAGGTGGTTTCGCTCCTACCTTGAAAGGTACGGAAGATGCGTTGGAATCTATTATCGAAGCTATTAAAAAAGCGGGTTACAAACCAGGCGAAGAGGTGATGATCGGACTTGACTGTGCTTCTTCGGAGTTCTATAAAAACGACATTTACGATTATTCCATTTTTGAAGGGCCGAATGGAGCGAAACGTACTTCTACCGAGCAGGTACTTTATCTGGAAGAGTTGATCGATAAATACCCGATCGATTCAATTGAAGACGGTATGGCTGAAAATGATTGGGATGGCTGGGAAATGCTGACTGCAAAAATCGGTGATCGTTGCCAGTTGGTTGGAGACGATCTGTTTGTGACTAATGTCGAATACCTCAAGAAAGGGATCGAATTAGGATGTGCCAATTCGATCTTAATCAAAGTGAACCAGATCGGAACGCTAACCGAAACATTGGATGCTATAGAAATGGCTCAGCGTGCAGGGTATACGACCGTGACGTCCCATCGTTCGGGTGAAACAGAAGATGCTACCATTGCAGATATTGCCGTCGCAACAAATTCCGGTCAGATTAAAACCGGTTCGATGAGCCGTTCCGACCGTATGGCGAAATACAATCAGCTTCTGCGTATTGAAGAAGAATTGGGTGAAGATGCTGTGTTTGCCGGAAAGAAGTTCAATCTTAAGAAATAATACGAACGAAATAACGTATCCGGTTTTTTTAGTTACAGAGGTTACAAAGGTGAAAAGGGGTTCGGAAGTTTATCCCTAAGCCTTGTAACCTCTTGTTAATTGTATATTGAAAACAAATGGCTGTCAAAACCATCTTTTCCGTTTGAAGAAAAATAGCATCAGGATAACGATAGCGATCATGATCCCCCACAGGATAAAATAGGCATAGCGGTATCTGAGGAAAGGGATATAGTCGAAATTCATTCCGTAAACTCCTACGATAAAGGTGAGGGGGATGAAAATAGCTGAAAAGATCGTCAGCACTTTCATGATGTCGTTGACGTTATTACTGATGGTAGCATTGTAGCTGTTTTGTTGGTCGGAAAGCATGGTGTAGTAGATTTCGATAGCTTCCAGGGCTTGGGTAACCAAACCTTCCAGATCGCGCAGATAGTTGTAAGTATGATCGTTGATCAAGTCGGAATCGCAGGTGACGAAACGGGTCATGAGCTCTTTTACAGGACGGACATTATTCCGGACATAAGATAATTCGGTCTTATAGTGGTAAATATTCTCGACAAGCTCCTTCCCTGATGTGAGCAATAATTTTTCCTGTTCCTCGATCACATTACCTAATTTTTCGATATTCAATATATAATTATCGACCAAGGTATCGATCATCGCATAGCAGAGATAATCGGAGGATAAACTTCTGATTTTTCCTTGTCCGGCATATATTCTTTTCGAGACATCTTCGAAATACTCGTTATCCGTTTCCTGAATGGAAATCAGGTAATTTTTTCCGACAATCAACGAGATCTGATCGATCTGAACCTTACGGAGTTCTCGGTTGAAATTCAGGGATTTCAGGATAACGAACAAATGCTTGTCGTCTTCGATAAATTTGGGACGTTCGTCCGTATTCAGGATGTCTTCCAGGATCAGGGCACTGATGTCGAATTTCTTTCCGAGTTTGCCGATCAGGTTGGTATCCTGTAAGCCGCGCACGGAAATCCAGACCACATGGTCGTCGGAAAGGTATTCGGAAATCTTATCCAAAGCTTTCACTTCCCCTTCTTTGACATATTCGGCATTGTATTGGGTTACCCGAATGCAGCTGTAATCCATCTTTTGCCGGCCGATAAAGATCAGTGAACCAGGAGCAGCTCCCTTGGATTTTTGTTTATCTTTTAAAAAACGAGCCATAAATCAACTAAATAGGTTAAAAGTTATAAGCTAAGCTGTATGGTAAAACAAAAATAAGCTTTTAGCTTATAGCTTATCGCTTTTTAACTTTCTATTTTCACCGGCATAGCCCCTGTTCCGGAGCCGGTGTTCAGGCTGACTTGTGGAAATGGGATTTCGATGTGCTGGGCGTCGAAAGCTTTTTTGATCCGGCGGCGGAATTCCCGGCTGGCTGCCCACTGCTGTCCTGATTTAGTCGTCAGTTTTACTTTCAGAATCACGGAACTGTCGCCGAAACTATCTACTCCCCATAAATCTACCCCCATAAGGATCGATTGCCAGGCAGCGTCTTTCATGAGTTCGTCACCCACTTGTTTCATTATTTCGTTGACATGGTCCGTGTCTTCTTTGTAAGCTACGCCGATATCGACTACTATTGCCGACCAGCCTTTGGTCATATTCGATAAGGAGTTGATTTTACCGTTTTGAAAAATGTGAACGACCCCCGAAGCGTCCCGTAAGGTCGTCGTTCGCATCTCTATTTTCTCTACGGTTCCTGTCGTACCGTTGATGATCGCCACGTCTCCTGTCCGGATTTGATCCTCCAATAGGATAAAGAATCCCGAGATAAAGTCCCGGACTAATTCCTGGGCACCGAAACCTACTGCCAATCCGACGATTCCGGCACTGGCGAGGATCGGACCGATATTGATGTTGAACTTACTCAGCATGATCAGCACGAATATGGTCCATAAGAATATTTTTCCAACCCCTAAGATAATACCGGATAAGGTCTCTATTCTTTTGTTGCCTTCTGCGTCGTCGATATTTTCATTGAGGTGTACCCGTCGTTTGGCCGCTTTATTTAATTTTTTGACGATATAATTGAGTAGTCGTAATAAGCCGATAAAAATGAGAGTGAGGATGATTATAGAAGGTACTTGGGTGATTACCCAATTGGTAAACCGGTGAGTCAGGTCTTTCCAGAAGGTTTTGTCGGCCAGATTTTTAATACTGTAATCCCAAAAGATAGACAGGTCGGTTACTTTGGTTTGGGCGGGTATACTGTCGGGGGCGATCTCTCCGGTCGAGTCGATGGCTAGTGAAGGAGGGAGGAGTCGTTTGTTTATTTCGAAATTGGCATCTATTTCCGGGACATATAGGATGATTTCATCTACCGAAGGTAGAAACTGACTATGAGGATAAGCCGTTCTGATTGTTCCTACGGTGGAAGCCAGTCCGATTCCCGAGGTTGTCTGGAAACGTTTATCTTTTACGATGATTCGGGAAATACGCGAGCGTTCGTCGTTTTGCCGTTCGGTATTGACAATGAGGAGTAAACGGGAACTATCGCCATAGATATAGTAATAGTCGGCAGTCTCGTTGGATAACTCGGTACGGGTTTTCAGTTTTTTGATCCGGTCTTCCGGTAGAGCTGCATACAATTCTTTTATCGTCATACCCTTTCGGATGGCTCCGACCTGAGTAGACGTTATCCTGAATTCGGAGACAATGTTAGCCGGTGGTGTTTTTGGCGTACTTGGGGTGTGACAGGAGTATAACCCGAAAAGTAAACAGAAAAAGAGTAGTATTCTATTCATGCGTATCCATTTTTAGAGTCATACGTAAAGGAAAAAAAAAAAGAAGAAGGATTCTGTTAAAAAAAACAAAAAATACGATAAAGTAATAATTTGTAATAAAAAAGACATTTTAAGCGATAATTCCGCAAACGTGAGCGCTCTATACAAAAAAAATGTCGTTTTTGGGAAGATTGTTTAGAACGATTTCATTTTAAAGCGTTTCGAAAACTTGAAAATCGTTTGCAGAATCGTTGATTATCAGAGTTATTGCAAATCAGGAAAAAATGTTCGGATTAAACTTGTTTAAAAGGGAGGTTTCGCTACCTTTACCATGTTTTAAAACATAAAAATAGCATTCGGAGAATGTTATAAGATTGTTAAAATGAATAGTTAAAGTGGTAATTTTCCCTTTTACATTTACAATGAAGTAAGCTGATTGACGTCAGCAACAATTAAAACTACTTATTCAACCATGAGTCAAGAGACAAAAGTTATCGAAAAACATGATGTTGTCATTCGTTTTTCCGGAGATTCGGGAGACGGAATGCAATTAACCGGGCAGCAGTTTTCGGATACAGCTGCTTTATTTGGAAATGACGTAGCAACATTTCCGGATTATCCGGCAGAAATTCGTGCCCCGCAAGGTACTGTTGGTGGCGTGTCCGGTTTCCAGGTACACATTGGAGAAGAGCACATTACTACTCCGGGTGATTATGCCGATGTCCTCGTGGCTATGAATCCGGCTGCTTTAAAAGCGAACTTACGTTGGGCTAAAAAAGCAGGTACTATTATTGTGGATATCGATGCCTTTACCGACAAACATATCGAAAGGGCCGGTTATACTGCAAATCCGTTGGAAGACGGTTCTTTGGCGGACTATAATGTTGTTCCGGTGAAAGTAACCGAGCTGACTATCGAAGCGCTGAAAGAGACCGGTTTGGATCAGAAATCGATATTGAGATGTAAAAATATGTTTGCTTTGGGAATGATCTATTGGATGTTCGAGCAATCTGTAGAGCATACCGAAGCTTTCTTCGATATTAAATTCGGCAAAAAACCGGCTATTGCTTCTGCCAACAAAATGGTGTTGAGAGCCGGTTATAATTATGCTGCTAATGTACATGCGTTAGCCACTCATTTTAAAGTAGCTCCGGCTACCATCGAGAAAGGTAAATACCGTACGATTACCGGTAATAAAGCCACAGCCTGGGGGTTGTTGGCAGCTGCAGAAAAAGCAGGACTGCCTTTATTCTGTGGTTCTTATCCGATCACTCCCGCTACCGATATTTTGCATGAATTGGCACTTCGTCGTGATTTGGGTGCTAAGACTTATCAGGCTGAGGATGAAATCGGTGGTATCTGTACCGCTATCGGTGCCAGCTATGCCGGTAATTTTGCCTGTACGACGACTTCAGGTCCCGGATTGGCGCTGAAATCGGAAGCTTGCGGATTGGCAGTTATGGCTGAATTGCCTTTGGTGATCGTGGATGTACAACGGGGAGGGCCTTCTACGGGTCTGCCTACGAAGACCGAACAGTCCGACTTATTACAGGCACTTTACGGCCGTAATGGTGAATGTCCGATGCCGGTAATCGCTGCCAGTACTTCAGGAAACTGTTTCGACTATGCTTTTATGGCCGGAAAGATTGCGCTCGAGCATATGACTCCGGTAGTCCTGCTGACCGATGGCTTCCTGGCCAACGGAGCTCAGCCCTGGTTGATTCCTTCCATGGCTAAATTACCTGAGATAAAATTGCGTCTGGCTAAAGAAGGTGATGATTATAAACCCTATGCCCGTGATCCCGAAACTCTGGCCAGAACCTGGGCTTTACCCGGTACCAAAGGCTTGGAACACCGGATCGGCGGACTGGAAAAGATGAATATCACCGGAACGATCAGTTATGTGCCCGAGAATCATCAGGTCATGACCGATCTGCGTGAAGAAAAAGTAGCCCGGATTGCAAACGATCTGCCCGAACAGGAAGTATACGGTAATCCCGAAGGAGGCGATATTTTGGTTGTCGGATGGGGAGGTACTTATGGTCACCTTTATACCACAGTGTCTGAAATGCGGGCTGAAGGAAAAGATGTCAGTTTGGCCCATTTCAATTTTATCAATCCGCTGCCGAAAAATACACGGGATGTGTTGGCTCGTTATAAGAAAATCGTCGTATGTGAATTGAATCTCGGACAGTTTGCTAAATATCTGAAAAGTAAATTTCCCGAATTCAATTACCTGCAAGTAAATAAGGTGGCTGGATTACCTTTTACTGTCGTAGAATTGAAAGAAAAAATCAATAAAATAATTTAAGCTCTTCGACTTAAACAAGGATGAAAGATATTTAGAATCAGAAATCGAAAATTAGAAATTGAAATGAGCGAATTAAAATATACTCCTAAAGATTTTAAAAGCGACCAGGAAATCAGATGGTGTCCGGGTTGCGGTGATCACGGTATTATTAATTCCGTGCAAAAAGCGATGGCTGAACTGGGCTATCCCAAAGAATCCTGGGCTGTGATTTCCGGTATCGGATGTTCTTCCCGTTTCCCTTATTATATGAATACCTATGGGTTCCATACAATTCATGGACGTGCTGCCGCTATTGCTTCCGGAGCGAAGAATGCCAACCGGAAACTGAATATATTGCAGATCTCCGGTGATGGTGATGCATTGGCTATCGGGGGTAACCATTTTATTCATGCTATCCGCCGGAATGTGGATATTACCATTTTGTTGTTCAACAATGAAATTTATGGTCTGACCAAAGGACAATATTCCCCGACTACCAAATTGGGAACTAAAACCAAAACTTCTCCTTACGGAACGATCGAGCATCCTTTCAATCCTGGAGAGCTTTGCATCGGTGCTCAGGGTAAATTTTTCGCCCGTTCGATCGATACCAGCGTGAACTTGACCGCTGAAATTCTGGAAACAGCTGTAAAACACCAGGGAACTTCTGTGGTAGAAGTGCTTCAGAATTGTGTCATCTTTGCCGATGGTGCTCATTCTGCTGTAACGGATAAAGAGTTGAAAGAAGAGCGTCAGATCGTTTTGCGTCACGGTGAACCGATGATCTTCGGTAAAAACAAAGATAAAGGTTTGGTATTGGCAAAATCAGGTGAGCTGAAAGTGGTCGAAATCGGTAAAGACGGTATCACTGAAAAAGATATCCTGGTTCACGATGCACATAATCCCAATCCGTTCCTGCATTGGATGCTCGTCAATATGAAAGCTCCGGAATTCCCGGTTGCCCTGGGAGTTATCCGTGATGTCGAAGCGCATACTTACGACCAGGCTCTGGACGATCAGATCGAAGAAGTGAAGAAAATTTCTAAGATCCATTGTATGGAAGACTTGCTGAATAGCGGGGATACCTGGGAAGTAAAATAATAAGCGGACAAGTGTAAGCTGAAAATGAGGTGCAATCGGAAATACCGGTTGCACCTTTATTTGTTTTTATTTACTTTTATACGCACAAAGTAGGAATAAGGGCAGTGATCAATCAGGAAGATTTCATACGGCGTTTGCAACAACGGGAAAAAGAAGCTTTCCAGGAGCTTTTTTATTCCTGGCATCGTCCATTGTGCTTTTTTGCCTCCCGGATAATCAAAGATCAGGATGTGGCGGAGGATTTGGTACAAGATGTATTCGTCGCTTTCTGGAAATACGATTTGTCCGCCTTTCCCAATGAAAAGACGATTCGTACTTTTTTGTATACCAGTGTCAGAAACGGCTGCCTGAACTATCTGCGCGATTTGGAAATCCGCGCAAGGAATGATCGTAAAGCTGTCCCGGAATCCGAAGAAGATCAGGATTGTTTCCTCCTCAGGCAGATGGAATCCGAAGTGGTAACCGAATTATTCGAAGCGATCGATGAATTACCGGAACGGTGCCGGGAAATCTTTTATATGGCTTATCTTCAGGAAAAAGAAGAAAAACAAATCGCCGAACTCCTGCGGGTTTCTGTCAATACGGTCAAGACGCAAAAACAACGGGCCAAGGCCTATCTGAAAGGACGGTTGGGAGAACTTTTCGTCTATATGACTCTGTTTTTTTTCGAATTTTAATTTTTTTCATACCTCTTGTCACCTATTTCCTTATCGGGTGTGTTTAAATAGTAAAAAGGATTAAAATACTCAGAAATGATTAGCGTCCTTTGGGTATTGATCGGTGTCAGACCTTCGGACTTTCTGATTAATCAAGGATGAGGAAATACCGATTTCAGTGTAGATATACGAATTGAAGGAGTACTGATCAGGCTAAGATTAAATGTTATGGATAAAAACGAGGAAATCTATCGTTGGGTGGCTGCCTGGATAAAGGGAGAGCTGACACCGGAGGATGAGGCCGAATTGGCCTGCTGGTTAAAACAGGATCCTAAAAATCAGGAGTGGTTCGATACTTTTACTACAAGAGAGAATCTGAAAGGAGCTTTGTCACTTTATGCTTCTTTTCATACAGCGAAGAGGTGGGAAGAGCTGGAACGTTATTGTAGAATAACGAATCGCCGTAAAATCCATCCGGGCTATTGGCGGTATGTCGCCGCAGTGGTGATTTTATTTATAATAGGAGGGATCGGTTTCCTGTATTTCGTGCCGGATACCCGTAAAGAGATGACTCTGGCTGCAGTCGGCCCGAAGGAGTTTCACCAGCAGGCGGTGTTAGTGCTGGAGAATGGAAAAGAATTGGTGTTGAACGGTATAAAAGACACTTGTTTGTCGCTCGGGCAAGGGGAACGCTTATGGATCAACGATCAGGGGCGTTTGGCTTATCACCAGGATTCTTTACAGCAGGAAACTCCCGAAGAATGGCATATCCTGCGAATCCCGAGAGGAGGCGAATATACATTGGTATTGGAGGATGGGAGCCGGGTATGGTTGAATAGTGCATCGGAATTGCGGTATCCTGTTCGTTTTACAGGTAAAAACCGGCAAGTGACCCTGGAAGGAGAGGCTTATTTTGAGGTTGCCCGGAATGAAGCCCGGCCTTTTATCGTACAATCGGGAAAACAACGAGTCGAGGTGTTAGGAACTTCTTTCGACGTCACTGCTTATGAGGGAGAACCGGGGATATACACGACCTTGTTGCAGGGAAGTGTCGAAGTTAGCGGTGAAAAGGGTAAACAATTATTGAAGCCCGGACAACAGGCGATATACACCGAAAAGGGAATCGAGGTGAAAGAAGTGAATGCCGCCCTTTATTGTTCCTGGATACAAGACCGTTTTGTGTTTGTCAGTGAAGAATTGGAAGCGGTGACCCGGAAACTGGAACGCTGGTATGATGTCAGTTTCTTTTTTGCTGGGGAAAGCCTGAAAATAAAACGATTCTCCGGGAGTATTCCTAAATATTCGGATTTATCGAAGGTATTGAAAATGTTGGAACTGACGACGAATATCCGGTTCAAAAAGACAGATAAAACAGTCGTAGTCGAAATGATACAATAAAAAATACAGAAGGTGGTCGTAACACCTTCTGCATAAAAAGTCGATCTAATACAAACGATTAAAATCAAACAAAGTTATGAAAAAAAAACGAAACGGTAGGTCGGGAAAACTCCCTGGCCTGAGAAAAATGGTGTTAATGATGAAATTATGTGTCTTTTTTCTGTTCGCTTCATTTTTATCGGTGGCGGCAAACGGTTATTCGCAGAATACCAGGCTATCGCTGATGAAACAAAATGCCAGCGTGATAGAGGTCTTGACCGAGATCAGCCAAAAGACCGATATGCAGTTTTTATATAATGATAACGAACTGCAAGGTATTCAGGTGAATGTGTCGCTTAAAAATGCGACGCTGCATGAGATGTTGGATAAAATATTTGCCGGTCTGCCTCTGAGCTATTCTATTCTGGATAGTGTGATCGTCATTTCCCCTAAGGGAAAACCATTGCCACAAGCACTGAAAACAGTGACGATTACCGGTCAGATCAAGGATAAAGACGGTAACCCGCTGCCGGGAGCAACGGTACGTATCAAAGATACTCAAATGGGGGTTGTCTCCGATCAGGATGGTAAGTTTAAACTGGAAGTAGGCGAAATAAAAGATCTGATGCTGCAGGTTTCTTTTATCGGTTATAAAACACAGACCGTAAAACCCGGTGAACAGAGGGTTCTGTATATTGTGCTGGAGGAGGAAGCTCAGAAAATGGACGAAGTGGTTGTGACCGGTTATTTTACCAAGACCAAAAGTTCTTATACCGGTTCGGCAGTAACCGTACAGGCAGAAGAATTGAAGCGGATCAGTCCGACGAATTTGTTCAAGGCTTTACAGGCTTATGAGCCCTCGTTACAGATCGTCGAGAATAATGAATACGGTTCCGACCCGAATAAATTGCCGGAAATCCTTATTCGCGGGAAATCGAGTTTCGAAGGGAAATCCAATAATCCTCTTTTCATTATGGACGGTTATGAAGTGGATATGCAAAAAGTATTCGACTTCGATATCGAGCGAATCAAACAGATCACAATCCTGAAAGATGCTTCGGCCACCGCTATTTATGGTTCACGGGCTGCCAACGGGGTGATTGTAATCGAAACGAAAATGCCGGAAAAAGGACGCCTCACCGCCAGTTATAATTTTAATGCTACGGTTGAAATCCCGGATCTGACCGATTACGACTTGTTGAATGCCGCCGAAAAACTTGAATTCGAACGTTTGGCCGGAGTGTATAAAGATAAAGACGGTAATATCGAACAGCAAAGGAAATTGGATCGGTTATATGAGTCACGCCACAAAGAAGTGCTCCGGGGAGTAAATACCTATTGGCTTTCCAAACCGCTCCGCACGGCTTTCAAGCATACGCATTCTTTATATCTGGGAGGAGGAAATGAAAATTCCCGGTATGGAATCAACATCAATTACGGCAATAATCCGGGGGTTATGAAAGGATCCAAGCGGGATCGGTTGGGTTTGAGTTTTACCTGGAATTATACGATCAGTCAAAAATTACGTATCGGGAATATGTTGTCTGTTGATCAGAATAATACAGAGGAATCTCCTTATGGAAATTTCAGTAAATATACGGAAGTTAATCCCTACGAAAGAGCCTATGATGAGATGGGACGCTGTATTAAACGCTTGTCTAACGGAGAGGCTAACCCGGTATTTGATGCTACACTGAATAATGTCAATAAAAGTAAGAGCACTTCCTTCAATGACAATTTTGATTTTGAATGGTATATTGTCGAAGGAATACGGCTGACCGGGCGTTTTGCCTATACCTACGGGACGACCCATAGTGATGTCTTTGTATCGCCAAAATCGAGTCAGTTTGAAGATCAGCAGGATGATAAAGATAAAGGATCCTACGATTATAGTAGCAGTTCGACCCATTCTATGGATGGAAATATTGTGGTGAATGCCTGGAAATCTATCGATAAGCATATGTTTACCTTGGTGTTAGGGGCCAATATGCAGGATAATAAAGAAGATAATAAAAGTTTTTCAGCTACCGGTTTCTTGAGTGATAAGCTGACTAATCTGGATTTTGCCATGCAATACCGGGAGGGTGCGAAACCCAGAGGATCGGTATCCCAGGACCGGTTGATCGGTTTCTTTGCTAATGCCAGTTATGCATACGACAACCGTTATTTGTTCGATTTTTCTTATCGGACAGACGGTTCTTCCAAATTCGGTAAGAAAAACCGGTTTGCTCCTTTCTGGTCGGCAGGTATCGGATGGAATATTCATAACGAGAAATTCTGGGGAAATCCGGAGTGGTTAACTCAGGCAAAAATAAGGAGTTCTGTAGGATATACCGGTAATGTGACCTTTTCCCCTTATCAGGCCCAGACTACTTATCAATATTCATCGGATAATATTTACCTGAACGGAGTCGGAGCCGATATCATTGCATTGGGAAATGAGGATCTGAAATGGCAACGCAAATTTACGGTGAATCTGGGATGTGATCTGGATTTCTGGGAGGGACGTTTTTCTCTGACCGGAGAGTATTTCCGTGAATATACCAAGGATGTATTGATGGATATCAGTCTGCCACCCTCTCTTGGGTTTATCGATTATAAAGAAAATTTCGGAGAGATGGAAAATAAGGGGTGGTCTCTGAATTTACGTACTCAGATGCTGAGGGATACTGAACGGGAACTGTATTGGTCTTTGGCTTTCGGTACCAGTGACAGTAAGAATAAGATCAAAAAGATCACGGATAAGCTGGGAGCGATGAATGATGAGAACAATAAAAATGAAACCAAGAAACCGGTACCTTTATACGAAGAAGGAGAATCACTCGATGCCTTGAAGGCTGTGCCTTCTTTGGGAATCGATCCGGAAACCGGTAAAGAAGTGTTTGTGAAAAAAGACGGCAGCCTGACTACCATTTGGGATTACAATGATAAAGTGGTTTGTGGAACGACAGATCCCAAATTCAGAGGCACTTTGAATTCTTTTCTGACCTTTAAGGGAATTAGCCTGAATATGTCTTTCAATTTCCAATGGGGTGGACAAACTTATAATCAGACGTTGGCTTCCCGGGTGGAAGGGGTGAATCCCAATAGTAATTGTGACCGGCGGGTATTGTATGACCGTTGGAAAAAACCGGGCGACCGGACCTTTTTTAAAAATATCGCTTTGGAAGAAAATGTGTCGAATCTGACGACCCGCTTTGTACAGGATTACAATTATTTTCAGATCGGTAGTATATCGCTCGGTTATGAAATGCGACGGGAATTATGCCGGAAAATCGGTCTTACCGGCTTGCGTTTTAATTTCAATATGGGAGATATTGCCCGTTTCTCTTCGGTAAAAGAAGAACGGGGATTGTCTTATCCGTTTGCCCGGCAATTTACTTTTTCTTTGTCTGCTAGTTTGTAATAGGGTATAAATACTAAAAATGAGAATTATGAGGAAATATATACAGATAATAAGTTTTCTGCTGGCTGCGGTTACATTAAGCGGATGTGAAAACTGGCTGGACGTGAAACCTGAAACTGAAGTGAATGAGGATGATATGTTCAATACCGAGCAAGGGTTTATGGATGCGTTGTACGGAATATATGTAAACATGGGAAAAAGCGATTTATATGGAGGTACGTTACAGACTGCCCTGGACATGACGGCTCAGTACTATAGTTATTATGATATTTCTGAATGTCCTTACGGGCACTATCAAACCTTCGAATATGAGCATCCCTCTTGTACAGCTATATCCGATGCTTTATGGATGCGTATTTATTATTGTATCGGTCTGACGAATAATTTACTGAAATACCTGGATAAACCTGAAGCGGTACAGATTTGTAGCAATTATGATTATTTGAGAGGAGAAGCGCTGGCTCTGCGGGCCTATCTGCATTTTGAATTAATCCGGATTTTTGCACCGGATGTGAAGAAAAATCCTGAATATAAGTCGATCCCCTATCGGAAAACTTTTTCACCGGATATCGAACCTCAGTTAAAAGTTAAAGAGGTGTATCAGGAGATTCTGGCTGACCTGACTGAAGCAAAACAACTTTTATCCAACGATGTGATCCGGACAAATGGTCCCGACTGGTTGGGAGAAAGTGAAAAGAAAGAAGAATCGGACGATGTAACTGATAAGAATGAGGGTTATTATACATCCGATTTTCTGAAAACAAGGAAATACCGGATGAATTATTATGCCGTATTAGGGACACTGGCACGGGTACACCTGACTTTAGGGACAACCGACGATATGGAGAAAGCCTATGATTATGCGATGGAAGTCATCGAAAGCGGTAAATTCCGGCCCATTCAGGAAGAACATATTCTGGTGAGTGGCGAACAGGCGAAATACAGGGATATTCTGTTTACCGACGAATTTATTTTCGGATTATATTCAGCACAGGTAGATGCTTTTTATAAGTCGAATTTCGATGAATCTTATGGAGTTAAAAAGATTTTAATCAATAAATTGAGTGATATTTATGGGCAGGGAACACGTGATCTGCGTCAGACACATTGGTTTAAAACATCCTGGGGCACTTCTTATTTATTGAAACATAATGCGGATTTGGAGTATGCCAAAGAAAAGGTGAGGATGATAACATTGGCTGAAATGTATTACATCGCTGCCGAAGCTCATCCCGCCGAAGCATACGATTTGTTGGAGGAGATTTTGCCTTCCCGTGAAATTCATCGTTCTTTGCCGGTGAATGCCGGCCGGACGGAAGTATTGACCGAAGTGTTGAAAGAATACCGCAAGGAATATATCGGAGATGGACAGTTCTTTTATGCTTATAAACGCCTGATTGAAGAGGAAGCGGCTATCCTTCCTTTAGGTATAAATATTCCGAATGAAAATAAAGTTCTGGTATGGCCTTTACCACAGGATGAAATTAAATATGGGGACCGGGAATCCGGAATTTGGAAAACTGAAAAATAAATAATTATGAAAAATAAAATAATCATCGCTTTGGTGGCTGTCATTGCTTGGTTAGGACAGTCGTGCGAAACAGATCCTGCTTTCGATTTTAAAGATGACGGTAAGATATATTTCAAATATCCGAAAAAAATAAACGATTTAGGAATAGAAACAGATCTGTTGGTGGATAGTATTGTTCATACTGTATATGGGAAAGACCTTCCGGATGGGAAAGATACTTTGTGGATTCAATTACAGATTATGGGAGCCCGTAAAGATTTCGACAGAAATTATAAAGTGGTCGTTGTTGCCGATAGCAGTACCGGTAAGGAAGGTGTGGATTTCGATAAGTTAGCGGATGAATATATCTTTCACCGTAACGTCGGCGTGGATTCGTTCCCTTTGGTGCTGAATAAACAGGCCTTTGAGAAAGTTTTTAACCGGAATGTTTTGTTAAAACTCGAACCGACAGAAGATTTAGGGATTGCTTATGTTGAATTTTCAACCCTGAAAGTGAATTTCAGTGCTTATGTGCTGGAACCCGATTGGTGGTGGGCTTTTGAATTTATCCTGGGGGAATACCATCCGTTGAAATATGAGAAAGTGGTCGAAGTGTATGGAAGTGAGGAAATCGACCCTTATGGGAATAATCCTTATTGTGCTTATGTAGCTAATGTTGTCCGCGAATATTTTGAAAATAATATCGTGATCGATCCTTTTACCGGTAAACGCCTGGAAATATAGTATGCTAATTAAAAAAATGATGAACTTATGAATAATATAAGAATATATGCCTTTTTCTGGATGATTGTGCTTCTTACAGTTTCCTGTTATGAGGATAAAGGAAATTATGACTATCATCCGATCAATGAAGTAAAAATATCGGGGATTAAAGAAGACCCTTACGAAATATTGCGCTGGGATACCTTGAAAATTCCGGTTACTTTAGAAAATAGCCTGAATGAGAAAGCTAAATTGATTTATGCCTGGTATCTGGATCAGAAAAAGATTGCGGAAACCGAGGACCTTTGTTATGTTGTGTCGGATAAGGCTAAAAAATATCAGGCTCGTATGGAAGTTACTTTGCCGGAAGATGATAGTGTCCGTTTTTTTGCTGATTTTGAGGTTCAGGTTTTCTCACCCTATTCAAAAGGACTATTGTTATTGAGTGATTATGAGGATTATCCGGAAGTTTCTTTTATGAGCACATTGAATAATCCGACTAATAAAATCATGCGGGATGTGTATAGTTTGGAGAATAAGAGAGAGTTGAAGGGGAAGGCCTTAGCAATAGAGCAGTCCGATGAATACTCTTATGGTGGAACTGTTTTTGTACATACTTCAGCTTCCTCTCATGAGTTGGATCCTGTACTATTTAAAGAGATTGCCTTGTTCGACGAAAATTCATTTACCGGGCCTGCCCAGGAATATGATATGGTGTATTGCCGGTTTGAAGATGCGATTACCGAATTCGGAGGGGCTATCGGTAAAGATGGGATTATTTATCCTAAACAGGCCCGTCAAAACCGTTATATGGCTTCTTCTTTAAAACCGATCCACGTCGAAGGAGATGAAGAAAGATTGGTGGACTATCGGTTGTCTCCGATGCTTTTGAATACCCGGAATTCTACTTTGGGGTATGATAATCTGTCGGGGCGGTTTATGTATTTTATGAATAGTTACGATATCCCTTCTTATGATGAAAATCAGTATGATGAAGTTCGGATATCGGAGACTTATATCGGACTTCCCTGGCTGGGATGGGGAAAAAATATGTCTGGCGGAACATATCAGTTCAGTTCTTTATTTTATGATCCGGTTACTGATCGGGCTGCACTGGCCCGGGCCCATACCGCTACAGGAAAATTGAAAGGACAGGATTCGCTGGTTTTTCTGTCCGGTCATCATTTAGCCGAAGGTTCGGTTATGGCCGTTAATTCCGGTATCAATTGGTTGTATTATTCGGATGGAGGCCGTCAGCTTTATGTGTTGAATTTATCGGATCCTGATTTTAAGTTTCCTTCTATCCCTTTCGAATGTGCTTTACCGGATAATTGCCGGATAACGATGCTGAAAGTATCTGTCGATAATTTGGCCTTGTTTGTCGGAGTGGAGACAGACAGACCGGAGAAATACAAAGGAGATGTGTATAAGATAAATGCAAAAGACGGGACAATTCTCGAACATTATCAGCGTTTCGGCGGGACACCGGTGGATATGGTCGAAAAGAAATCTGTCGAATATGATGTCGAGGAGTGAGGGGTAGGAGGTAAAAAATGAAAAAACGGTAAAATTTTAAGAAATGAAGCAAGTTTATTTTATCATAGCAATGCTGTGTGGATTGGCCTTGGGTGGGCAGGCACAGGGAATACGCTTTGCAGAAGGAAGTTGGAAAGAACTGTTGGAAACAGCGAAAAAGGAAGGAAAATTGATCTTTGTGGATTGTTATACGGAATGGTGCCAGCCTTGTAAGCAAATGGAACAGCAGGTTTTTCCGTCGAAAAAAGTGGGGAAGTTTTACAACGAGCATTTTATAAATGTGAAGATGGATATGGAAAAAGGAGAGGGACCGGTGATTTTGAATACTTATAAAATCAATGCCTTCCCGACCCTTTTGTTTGTCAATGGCGAAGGTGGTGAAGTTTACCGGATTGTAGGCAGCAAAAAGGAAGCGGAATTGTTGCAGGTAGGTGCTGATGCATTGGCTTCGAAAACCGTTTATCCGGTCAATCCGCAGGCTCAGCAGCAAATCGCTTTGATCGGACGCGAAATACCTGATTTTTGTTATCGCGATTCGACTGGCAAAGAAGTGAAGTTTTCTTCTTTCCGGGGAAATTATGTGTACGTGGATATGTGGGCCACCTGGTGCCGGCCTTGTTGTGAGGAGATTCCTTATATGGGCGAATTGGAAAAGAAATTTCACGGTAAGAAAATCTGTTTTGTCAGTCTTTCCTGTGATAAGGATTTACAGGCCTGGAAGAAGAAACTCAGAACCGACCGGATGGGAGGGATTCAATTGAATTGTGGAGGCGATCCTGCATTTATGAAATTTTTCGGTATTCAGGGAATCCCCCATTTTATTTTGCTCGATCCTGAAGGGAAAGTCGTAAATCCGAATATGAGCCGCCCTTCACAGGAAATAACGGTGGAAACTTTAAGCAGGCTCAAAGGAATTTGAGACTGCTTTACAAGTCTTGATCGGTGATTTCTTTCAGCATATCGATGGGCGGAATTACGGTTTGGATAAAAAATCGTTTTTTAGCCGGCCGGTGTCTGAAAGGAATACAGATTACTGCAAGGGATATACCCTTAAAACCGATAAAGCAGGCCGATATTTCCTCCGATATTCAGCATTTTGTTGAAACCGATGTTACCTTGGGTATATTCGTTGTACTCATATGCATCGTCGATTCGGGGGACATAATCGGCCCTCACTTTCAGGTCCATCCATACCTTGTCCGAGAGTTGAAACAAGAGACCGCCATGAAGCCCCACTCCCGGTGAAAACAGAAACAGGTGTTTTGAAAAAGAAAGGGAGGCAGAATAACCGGTATATTGGCGTCCTACATCGAGCTGGGAGAAATACCCCCCGAACTGAATGCCCAGATAAGGCAAAGTGGTTCTGTTCCATGTCGGGACATAAAAGGTCGCTTCGAGCAGGACCGGGATCAGGTGGTATTTATATTTTTGGGAGACATCGTCTTTGTTTAGATTGACTTTGGTTTTGAAACCGTAATATCCTGCCTCGAAACCTATACCGATCATCTTGTTAATTAGGTATTTGGCCGATACGTTTCCCCCGATACCGTTTTTCAGGATTTTCCCCATATCGCCTGTCGGGTAAAAATATCCGGCATTGATGCCCGGTAAAAATCCGCGGTCGGGACGGTAGTATTGGCCTTTGGCCAGTGTGATTGTGCAGATCAGACAAAACAGATAGATGATTTTTTTCATAATTCGGCTTCTTTAGTCTGTCGTTCTCCGATGTATTTTTCTATTTCCTGCAGCCGTTCGGTAGCATGTTTGTCGCCGATTTTTATTTCCAACGCTTTTTGATAATAGAATTTGGCAATGGCGTAGGCTTTTTCAGCGTAAGCTTTGTCGGCTTTATCTATATTGGTCTGATAGGCTTTGTCTAAGGCAGCCAGTTGTTCGGCTTCAATCAATCGGTCTGTTTCGGCGATCCGTTCCCTGATGCTCTCTTTGTCGGCCGGTGATAAGGTCAATGCTTTTTGGAAATATACCTTGGCAGAAGCATAGTTTTTCTGTTCCAGATTCTTTTCGGCCAGTGTTTTGTTTTTATTGTATTCGGCCAGTCGGGCTTTGTATTTCGAAGAATGGATGATTTGCTCGATCTCTCCGAGGCGTTTACGGGGATAATCTTCGCCCAGGTTAAGTTGATCGGCTTCGGAATAGCGTAGTTTGGCCGCACTGTAGTTTTCGTTTTTGAATGCCTGGTCGGCTTCGGCTATGATCCCGGTGTATTTGAGTTTTAAAGTGTTGATTCTTTCTTCTTCCTGGCGTTGTTTCTCAGCTTCGTCAGCCTGTTGCTTTTCCAGGGCTGCCAGTGCTTGCTCGGCTTTGCCGATCATATTCCGGGGATAGGCTTCTTCCGATTTTAAGGCCAGTGCCTGCCGATAAGTAGTAATGGCCTGGCGGTATTCCTGGGCTTGATAGGAACGGTCGGCTTGGGCGATTGTTTTTTGATAGGTAGCTTCGGCTTCGGCTAATTGCTGTTGTGTTATAGCTTCCTTTTGGGCGATCTCTGCCAATAACCGGTCGATATTACGGATTTGTTCCTGGGGATAAGGCTCTTTTGTCTTGATTTGTTTGGCTGAGGCATACTTTTCTTTAG
This sequence comes from Odoribacter sp., assembly GCF_985060555.1. Lineage (NCBI taxonomy): Bacteria > Pseudomonadati > Bacteroidota > Bacteroidia > Bacteroidales > Odoribacteraceae > Odoribacter > Odoribacter sp. The sequence goes on from NZ_CFKYFN010000063.1 coordinate 45,546, forward strand.
CCGCCGGGTACTCTTCCCGGCTGAATAAGCTGTCGGCCGCAGCGAGCAGTAGCCGGTAGGTTTGTTCGTTTTGAGGTTCGACACTCTTTCGGGCTTCTTCCAGTTTTGCTTGTTCCTGAGCTTCCGCAATTTTTTGTTTCACCTCTTTGTTGCCGGGCTTCATATTTTGAGCCAGGGTCCAGCTGTCGATGGCTGCCTGCCAGGCTTTCCGGCCGAACGATTCCAGTCCTTTATTGAATAGTTCGGCAAATTTCCGTTCCTGTTCGATGGCGGCGGCATCCCGGGCAGCTAATTGTTTTTTTACAGCTTGTTCGGTTTGGGCGATCCGGTCTTTGATTTTATCTGAATACGATTTGTCGAACGTAAAATCGTCCAGTTCGGCCTGATAGGTCAGTATGGCAATAGGCTGATCGAATATGGATAGATCGATTTTTTCGACACTTGGCAACAGATTGATGATCAACTTGACGGGAGGAAAATCGGGGTTGTTTTCAATGCTTTCTTCCGGTACTTCGGTGTTGATGCTGATAATTTTGGTGATATAACCTGTTTTTTCGAAAGAAATTTTGTAGTCGGCATCGAAGGCGAGTTTCAAATCGAAATGTCCTTTTTTATTCAGCACCTGTTCGTCGAGCTTATTCCCGTTTTTGATTACGACAACCCGCGTTCCTTCCGGGCTGTTATTTGCAATAGCGACGTTGCCGTTGATAGCTGAATGCTGGGCTACGACAAACGGAGAAGACAATAGAATGCCAAGGAGTATAAGCAAGTTTTTCATGTCGGGATCGAATTATTCCACAGTGAGGAATGCTACACATACTCCTGCAAAAATAATAAAAAAGAAAGAAAAAAGCCCCGTTACCGGGGCTTTCTGTTATTTTTTCAGTTTCAACTGAGCTCTTTCGATATATTTTTCAATATCCCGGCCTTCAGGCGATGCCGGATATTCCTGTTCGATTTGCTCGTAGACTTTTAAAGCTCCGCTGTAGTCGTTGGATTTCTCTAAGGCTAAGCCGTTTTTCATCAGGAAAGTAGGAGTTGAAAAATCGTTCGTTTTAGAAGCTGCAGCCTTTTTGTAATTTTCAGCAGCTTTCCGGTATTCTCCTAATTGCATATAAGCATCTCCGATATTGGCTTTAGCTAAGTTGGACAATAATAAATCGTCCGAAGAGAATTTTTCCAGATATTGGATGGCATTCTGATATTCGCCCATATATAAATAAGACAATCCGGCATAATATTTTGCCAGATTACCGCTGGGAGTCGAGCTGTATTTGTCTGCTATTTCGATAAACCCCAGCACATTACCGTCTCCGTTCAGGGCCAGATTGAAAGAATCTTTTTCGAAATAGTTTTGCGCTCCGAAAATCTGGTTGGCAGCTTCTTGGGCATGTGGTTCAGCAATGAATCTGTTGTATCCGAAATATCCGGCAATAATCACTACCAGAACAAGGACGACATTCACAATCATTTTTTGATTTTTTTCAATAAATTGTTCACCACTGGTCAGGGCCTCTTCCAAGTGCTCGAAACCATCCTCGCGTTTTTTCTGTTCTTTTGACATATCTGTAATGTTATAAAGGTTACCGTGTTAACACCTACCGGCTATGCCCGGTTTTACATTATTCTTAATAGCCTGCAAAATTAGCTTTTTTAATTGAAAATCGAAATATCCGGCAGTTTTTTTTCGATCGACTTTAAATAAGCCATTGATTTGGGCGTGTTTTAGGTGAAAAAGACTAATTTTGTCCTGAATTATGAATGCCGGATAAGGAATAGCTTGTTAAATGACACTGAAGGAGTTAAATATCATCAACTTTAAAAATATCGCAGAGGCGACCCTGACTTTTACTTCCGGTTTCAATTGTTTCGTCGGAAATAATGGGGTTGGAAAGACCAATGTCCTGGATGCTATTTATCACCTTTCCATGTGTAAAAGTTATTTTAACCTGCCTGATCTGCAGAATATCCGGCACGAAGAACCTTTTTTCGTTGTGCAGGGAAAATACGAACGCGGGGGAGAAGAACTGACGGTTTATTGTGGAGTGAAACGGGGGCAAAAAAAAGTGTTTAAGAAAAATCAGAAAGCTTATGATAAGTTGTCCGAACATATCGGACTGATCCCTTTAGTAATGATCTCACCCGAAGATTTTATCCTGATCGACGGAGGAAGTGAGGAGAGACGCAAGTTGGTGGACGGTATTATCAGCCAGTGCGACCGGGTTTACCTGCATCGGCTGATTCGTTATAATAAAGCACTTACTCAGCGGAATATGCTGTTGAAATCGGCTGCCGGTAAATTTCTCGATCCTGAAATGCTGGAAGTATGGAACGAGCAATTGGCCGAACATGGAGAAGCGATCCGCCAAAAAAGGATCGCATTTCTGAAGGAATTCCGGTCGGTATTTCAGACTTATTACGAACGGTTGTCTCTGGGGCGGGAAGAAGTATGTCTGGAATACAAACCTTCGGTAAAAGAGGGTGATTTCCTGACGGCTTTGAAACAGGCTGCCGACCGCGACCGATTGTTGACTTACACGACTGTCGGTATTCACCGGGATGATCTGGTTCTGAATATCGGTGACTATGCGGTTCGTAAAATCGGTTCGCAGGGACAGAAAAAGACTTTCCTGATTGCCTTGAAATTAGCACAATACCATTGGTTACACCAGATGAGTGAGGTGAAACCGCTCTTGCTCCTCGATGATATTTTCGATAAACTGGATGCCGACCGGGTAGAACAAATCGTGAAAATCGTAGGAGGAGAGATGTTCGGACAGGTCTTTATCACAGACACCAATCGCGGGCATATCGATGATATACTGAGAGCCCAGGCGGTGGATTATAAGTTGTTTACAGTTACCGGAGGGGAGATTTCCTGATTTTCCGGTCGCATTTGAGATTTAATATTATATTTGCAAGTAATTTGAAAAAGGGAATTCGGTGCCTTGTTTATGAAAGAGGGGAAAACAAAACAAATCGATGAGCTGGTCGACCAGGTGCTTCGTAATATGGGCCTTGAACAGAAATTTAAGGAGCATGAGGTTTGTATGATCTGGCCGGAAGTTGTGGGGCAAATGATTGCCTCCCGGACGAAAAGTGTCCGGGTGATGGATGGCAAGCTCTTCGTCTCTTTCACTTCTGCCGTCGTGAGAAATGAAATTATGATGGTCAAAGAAGGACTGATCAGAGCTCTGAACGAAAAAGTCGGAAAAGAAGTGGTCAAAGAAATGATCATAAACTAATGGATTTACGTAGGAAATAATATGAATCTGATAGACTCGAACGATATATTGAAAGCCTCAAAGTTGAATCGGTTTGGGGGGAATCTGGGCGGAAGCCTGGTGGCGAAGCTGGTGATGTATATCATGCGGCTGAATAAAATCAACAAGCTGTATTCCGATGTATATAGCGATAATCCCGAAGCTTTTCTGGACCGATTGATCGAAGCCCTGGGAGTGACGATCGAAGTGAATGAAGAAGATCTTCAGAAAATACCGAAAGAGGGAGCTTTTATCACCATTTCCAATCATCCTTTCGGTGGGCTTGACGGGATTATCCTGATCAAGTTGTTGAGTAAAATCCGTCCCGATTATAAGGTGATGGCTAACTTTCTGCTGAAGAAGATCGTACCCATCAAAGATTATTTTTTAGGCGTGAATCCTTTCGAGGGACTGAAAGATATTTCGAGTGCCGGGGGATTGAAAGAAGCTTTAAGGCACTTATCGGAAGGAGGGGCGTTGGGGCTGTTTCCTGCAGGAGAGGTATCTGCTTACCAGGCCGACTCGAATTCGATTGAAGATAAAGCGTGGAGCCGTTCTGTGTTGAAGTTGATCCGGAAAGCCGATGTGCCGGTGATCCCGATTTATTTTAAAGGTTCCAATAGTATGTTGTTTCAGATACTCGGTATGATTCATCCGATGCTGCGAACGGTGAAATTACCTTCGGAACTCTTGAATAAGAAAAACCGGGTAATTAAATTACGGGTAGGAAATCCGATTTCTGTAGAAACTCAAAATTCTTTCGCCGATCTGATACAATACGGTAAATTTTTGAGGGCAAAGACTTATCTATTGGGATCTTCGCTCGAAGTGAAAAAATTTTTCCTGAAATCCCAGAAGGCGGAAAAACAGGTCGAACCGGTAGCAAAGGAGACTCCCGTGGAAATTTTACAAAAGGAAATTAAAGATATCATGGAAGACTATCTGTTGTTTTCCATGAAAAATTATACGGTTTATTGTGCTCCCACCATGAAAATTCCGAACATCCTGAACGAGATCGGGCGTTTGCGTGAACTGACGTTCCGGGCTGTCGGCGAGGGCACCAACCGGAGTATCGATCTGGATGAATTCGATTTATACTATTATCATCTGTTTATTTGGGACAACGATACCGACCGGATTGTCGGGGCCTATCGGGTGGGAAAAGGGAAGGATATCATCGACCGTTATGGGATAAAAGGATTTTATATCAATACTCTGTTCAAAATCCGCAAGCAGATCATGCCTGTATTGTATGAGTCGATCGAATTAGGACGTTCTTTTATTATCGAAGACTATCAGCGTAAACCGTTGCCCTTATTTATGCTGTGGAAAGGAATTCTTTACTTCCTGATCAAGAATCCGGAATACCGCTATCTGATCGGGCCGGTGACGATAAGCGGGAAATATTCGGAGGTTTCGAAAGAACTGATTATGAAGTTTATCATCAGAAATCATTGGGATGCCGAGTTGGCCCGGTGTATCTCTCCCCGCTGTAAATATCGGGTAGAGACTCATGATCCCGATGTGGATGTAATGGTGGAAGCTTCGGGGGATAATATCGCTACGCTGGATAAGTTGATCGGTGATATAGAGCCTTCGAGCGATAAACTTCCTATTTTATTGAAGAAATATATTTTATTGAACGGGCGTATTGTCGGTTTCAATATAGACCCTAAATTTAATATGTGCCTGGATGGTTTGTTGATTCTGGATTTGTTCGATGTACCTATGAGTACCATTGAATCTTTGTCGAAAGAGATCAATGATGATACGATTTTGAATCGTTTCTCTTCGGATAATCTGGAAGTATAAGTCCGGATTATAGCGTTTATAAGGTGTATTTTAACTTTGAAGAGCATGTATGATGTTGTTTATATTTTCAGAGGAATACTGATCGGACTGATGGTGTCGGTGCCACTCGGTCCGATGGGTGTACTGATTATACAAAAGACATTACAGAAAGGAGCTTTAGCCGGTTTTGTCGCCGGAATGGGAGCGGCCTGTGCAGATCTTTTTTATGCTACGGTGGCGGCTTTCGGATTAGGATTCGTGATCAATGTCATACAGACTCACGAGTTGATCCTACAGATCATCGGGGGAATTTTTCTGATTATCGTAGGATTGAAAATCTATTTCGATAATCCCTTGAAGCAAATCCGGATGAAAAAGCGGGTCACTAAAAAAGGGTTGCTGGGTGATTTTCTGACCCTTTTTTTTCTGACTGTTTCTAATCCGGTGGCTATTGTCGTTTTTATGGCTGTCTTTGCCGGTGCTTCGGTTTTCGGAGATGATCCTTCGTATCGGATCGAATTGTTTGTTTTGTCCGGCGTGGTGATCGGCGGTGGTTTGTGGTGGTATACGCTTTCGACGCTGGTGAACATTTTCCGGAAGAAATTCCGGCTTCGGGTATTGATCACCATCAACCGGGTGTCCGGGGTATTGATCACCGTGTTGGGAGGCTTGGTGATTTTAGCTGCTTTCGAGCCTTTCCGGTCTTTGTTGCCCGCAGCCTGACCTATTTTTTCACTCTGTTCTGAAAGTGTAGGGAATCTCCCCACGTATCCAGTTGTATTTCGCATCCGCTTCGCTTGACGCTTTCCATCAACCGGCGTGTCGATTCCTCGGCTCCTTCATCCATGCCCGGCTTATTCTCATAGAGGCGGTAGTTGCCCCGGTTGCCGAGGGGAGTGATATTAGGCATGATTACGTTGGCACCGATTTCCAGCGCTTTTTCCCGTCCCTCCGGGTCGATTGCCTGTAAAGCTGTCGTCGCGGCGATATTGATATCAGGCATCAACAGCCGGAGACAACTGACCATATGCAGTCCTAATCTTAAACGTTCCTGTTGGGAAGGAAGGGCTTCCCGGTATCGCCATAGGGGAGTATCCCGGTGTTCCAGATAAGGTCCCATACCCACCATGTCGATATCCATCGATTTCAAAAAAAGCAAATCGTCGGCCAGATCTCCGGTCGTTTGAAAAGGAAGTCCGATCATCACTCCTGTACCGGTTTGGTAACCGCAACGCTGAAGGCTGCGGATACATTCCAGCCGGGTGTGAAAATCATGGAGCTGGCCGGCAGGATGAATTTTTCGGTAGAGTGATTCGTTCGAAGTTTCGATCCGGAGCAGATAGCGGTGAGCTCCTGCATCGAACCATCTCCGGTAGGTGTCTTCGGTTTGTTCTCCCAGCGAGAGAGTGATCCCCAAACGCTGGTTACTCAGGTGTTTGATCTCCCTGACGAGCCGTTCGATGCGTAGGATAAAAGCCGGATCATGGCGTTCGCCACCTTGTAACACCACCGAACCATAGTGATTCCGGTAAGCAAAGATAGCTGCTTCGACGATTTCTTCATCGTTCAGCTCGTAGCGCTGGGCCTGGCTGTTCGATTTCCGGATCCCACAATAAAGGCAATCTTTGATGCATACATTCGAAATCTCGATCAGGCCTCGCATATGAACGCCGTTCCCTATGGTCGCATCCCGAAGCTGTCGGCTATGCCGGAATAATTCTGCTTCCGTTGTATCCCGGCAATCCAACAACGCCACTAAATCTGTTTTGCTAAGTTCCTGTTTTCCCAATATCGTTTTTACCTCCATAGTTGTCTCTTTGACGGTAAAAATACAAAAACAAAAGAGAATCGGTATATTTTGAATTTAATTTATATTTTTAGCCGTTGTTTTGACTCGAAAATTTCGGTGTCGGTAGATTTTTTATCACTTTTGCAAAAATAGAATCGGTGAATAACTCTTTTAAACGGCAGACTTGGGAAGTATAAACGAACATATTATCCGGGATTTTTCGGTAGGACAGGAAAAGGCTTTTCGTATATTATATGAAAAATATGCTCCTGCTTTACGTTATTTTGCTGCGAAATATGTCGAGGAGGGAGAGGTGATCGACGATATCGTACAGGATGTGTTTGTTTGTCTATGGGAGAAAAGAGTTGATTTTAAAACAGAAGAAACGATCAAAGCTTTTTTGTATAAGGCTGTAAAAAATAGTTGTCTGAATACGATCCGGCATCAGGGAGTGAAAGATCGTTATGCCGAAGTGGCTCTCCACGAAGAAGAACTGGAATCTTTTTGGGATCATATCCTGGAAACCGAATTATTCGAATTATTATTAGGAGTTTTCAATGAACTTCCTCCGGCTTGCCGGGAGGTATACCGCCTGAGCCTTGAAGGGAAAAAACATGAAGAAATAGCTGAAATCCTTCAGATTACGGTAAATACCGTCAAAAAACATAAGAATAATGCCAACCATTATATGCGTGAGCGCCTGAAACATATTCTTTCCTTACTGGTTCTTTGTCAATTTCCTTAATAAACCACAGGGACGGGGCATTGGGCTATATTTCCGGGTCGATATTGCATGACCAATCCTTCGATTTCTGTCGGGAATCATTGAATTAAAGATTATTCTACACAGGCCCTGGGGCTCTCGACGAGAATGAAGTGAGTCTCGGCAAACTGAAAGTTTTTTCGCAAAAACTACTCGTTGGCTTAAATTTCTGCAACCCTTGCAACTTCTATTTTTTAGTTAAAATTAAAAAAATGACTTTTTATATTACACCAAAGCAGGGATTGCGTGTTATAATAGAAACAACCTGCGATTGAAGTGATGAATATTAAAACACAACGACACCTGAGCCGATTGATATTCCGTTATCTCCGGGATCGATTGAATGAAGAAGAAAGCCGGGAGCTTGAGCGATGGCGTGCTGCATCTGAAGCACATGAACTTCTTTTTCGGCGTTTGTTATCCTCTGCCCATTGGCAACGGAGTATAGGTCGTTTTGTGAAAAATGAATCCGATACCCAATCCGAATGGGAGATCATCCGGCAAAGAACGGTCGGTCGGGACAGGGGCAAGAGAACGATCCGCTGGTATCGTTATGCCGCAGCTATCTTTCTCCCTTTATTGATTGCCAGTGGTTATTTTATAAAATTGAGTCGTACTCCTCAAGAAAAAACGCTTATTTCAGTACCTTTTATTCCTGGGAAATCCTATGCCGTGCTCGAGTTGGCCGACGGAACGAGTATCGATTTGGGGGAAACAGCTGTCCGGGGACAAATGCAGGGGGGACATTGGGAGGTGAGGTCCGATTCTTTGAAGTATTGCGAAGAGGGAGTAAAGGGAGGGGAAGAATATCATACTTTAAAAGTGCCCCGGGGAGGAGAGTATACCTTGGTTTTAGCCGATGGCTCGAAGGTGTTTTTGAATGCCGAATCCAGCTTGAAATATCCCGTACTGTTTTCGGGCGATCTGCGCAAAGTGAAATTGGAAGGAGAAGCTTATTTCGAGGTAAAACGAAATCCGGAGAAACCGTTTGTCGTCGATATCGGCGGTATGCAGGTCAACGTGTTGGGCACTACTTTCGGTATCAGGGCTTATGCCGATGAAAGAGAAATTCGTACGACCCTGGTCTCGGGCCGGGTAAATGTGTCGGCCGGGAAACAGGTGTATGAGTTGAAACCTTCGGAGCAAGCTGTGTTCGATAAACAAACAGAGGCCGTGAAAGTGGCTGCTGTGGATACTGAGTTGTTTGTGGGTTGGAAAGACGGACGATTGGTGTTCGATAATTGTTCATTAGAGCGGATTTTGAAAGACTTGGGGCGTTGGTATTCATTCGAGGTGTTTTATGCCACTTCCGCAGCAAAAGAAATACCTTTTTCTTTGAATATCCGGAAGCATGAGAAATTTGCTCAGGTACTGGAACTAATGCAGAGTACAGGAAAAATACAATTCGAAATAAATAAAAATACAGTGATTGTCAGATAATACAAAGGCAGTGCTGCTAACACTGCCCTGAAATTCATGTTCATTTCTGCTGCTAACAGATAATGAGCGTTTGTTGAACTTTAAATACAAAATTATGAAAAAAAAGTCTTTATACCCTAGTCCGGGGTGTAGAAAAATCATTCATTTTTTAGTGATGAAAGCGAGTTTTATTTTTTTACTGCTATTGACCTTGCAGATAAAAGCAAATGTCTATGCACAACAGTTGCGTTTGGACCTGAATTTACAAAATGCAACCCTCAAAGAAGTGATTCAGGAAATCCGCCTTCATTCTGACTTTAGTTTTGTGTATAGTGATGCCGATTTGGTAGGGATCACTCAACGGAATGTACAAATGAAGGATGCAACGATCGAGGAGGTATTGAAAAACTGTTTACAAGGGACGAAGCTGGTGTACGATATTACGGATAAGACCATTATTATCCGTAAACTCGATGAGGTTACCCAGACGAAACAGGTACAGGTTATTCAGGGACAGGTAACGGATGTCCGGGGTACACCCTTGCCTGGGGTAACCGTACGGATCAAAGGAACTCAGCTCGGAGTCTCTACCGATGTGAACGGTAAATTCCGTTTCGAATTACCCGATACCAAAGAGGTTGTATTGGCTTTTTCTTTTGTCGGGATGAAACCCTTGGAAGTTCGGTATAATGGCCAAAGTGAATTGAAAATAAAATTAGAGGAGGAAGTGGCCGAAATGGATGAAGTTGTGGTAACCGGTATTTTTAAGAAATCTCAGGAGAGTTTTACCGGTTCGGTATCGACAATTACGGAGAAAGAACTGAAATCTTTTCGGGGACGTAATTTATTATCTACGTTGAAAAATATCGATCCGACCTTCAATATTATCGAAAACAATGTCTATGGGGCAGATCCGAACCATTTACCGGAAGTACAGATCCGGGGAACTTCCAGTTTACCGACGGTAGAGGACCTGAAAAATGAAACGAAAGTAGATTTGAATACTCCCTTGATAATCCTGGATGGTTTTGAGATCAGTCTCACCCGGATGCTGGATTTAAACGACGAGGATATTAGTTCAGTGACTTTGTTGAAAGACGGTTCGGCTACCGCGATTTATGGATCCCGGGGAGCTAATGGAGTGATTGTCATCGAGACTAAACAACCCGAGGCTGGAAAATTGAGGTTGTCTTATCGGGGAAGTGTGAATATCGAGGTGCCTGATCTGAGCGATTACGATGTATTGAATGCTGCTGAAAAACTTCAGTTGGAAGAGAGTGCCGGTTTATATAAAAACGAATGGGCCGATATGGAAATGGCGTTGAGGAAAAGGCAGGCCAGGATCAAACAAGAAGTAGAACGGGGAGTCGATACTTATTGGTTGTCGAAGCCTTTGCGTACGGGTGTAGGACACAAGCACAACCTGCGGTTGGAAGGAGGAGGGAATGACGGCTTCCGTTATTCTGCTTCTGTTCAATATAACGATATCCTGGGGGTGATGAAAGGGTCCGACCGGAAAACTTTCAACGGGAATATTAACCTGATGTATCAGCAAGAAAAATTATTGTTCCGCAATAACCTCGAAGTCGGACTGAGCGAATCGAATGAATCACCTTACGGATCCTTCGATCAGTATGTGAAACTCAATCCTTACTGGCGGGAACGCGGAGAAGATGGTAAAGTGTTGAAAGAACTCGAACAAAAAGGAGATTTTTGGAATACTGCCCCTGAAAATCCGCTTTACAATGCTATGCTCGATTTGGTCGATAAAAAGACTTATACGACTATTACCAATAACTTCGATGTAGAATGGAAACCCTGGGAAGGCCTGACCTTGCGTTCCCGCATCGGTTTGTCGAAACAGGTGAATGATTATGATAATTTTAAACCTGCCGACCATACCAAATTTAAGGATTATTCGGATGAACAGATTTTCCGTAAAGGAGAATATATCTATTCTTCGGGGAAAAGCTTCAGTTATGATTGGAGTCTGACTTTGAGTTATTCCCGGAATTTCAAAGAAAAACATGAGCTTTATGTCGGTTTGGATTATAATCTCGCCCAGGATAAATCGCATTCTTATACATTTCAGGTAGAAGGTTTTCCCCAATCCAATATTAAATTTCTATCGATGGCTCTTCAATACCAGAAAGATGGAAAACCTACCGGATCCGAATCGCTCAACCGGCGCATCGGTGTAACGGGGAATGTGAATTACATCTACGACAATCGTTATTTCGCCGACGTTGCTTATCGTATGGACGGGGCCTCCCAGTTCGGTAGTTCGAAACGCTTCGCGCCCTTTTATTCTTTCGGGATCGGTTGGAATATTCATAAAGAAAAGTTTATGGAAAATGTATTGTGGCTGGATCGTCTGAAATTGCGGGGTTCTTATGCGGTGACCGGATCGGTGAATTTCGATGCTTATCAGGCCCTTGCTACTTATGAATATTATACCGACGATCGGTACCGGTATTGGTTCGGAAGCCACCTGAAAGGTCTGGCCAATGATGACCTGGAATGGCAGAAAACCGACAAATGGAACTTCGGATTGGAAATCGGAGCATTTCATAACCGCTTGAAAGTGACAACCGATATATATACAAACCAGACTAATAATTTATTGTCTGAAATGTATCTTCCTTTGACGAATGGTTTCCCCAGTTATACAGATAATGTCGGTAAAGTGAAGAATAAGGGAGTTGAAGTGGCTTTGTCAGGATATCCCATCCGGAATACGGAAAAGAATATCATTTGGTCGGTATCTGCCAGCTTCATTCATGAAAAGAACGAGATTGTCAAAATCTCCGAGGCATTGAAAGTGGCCAACGAGGAATTGGAATTACAAGGAGGATCTAACCCGAATTTCATGTATCGGGAAGGAGAGGCTTTGCGGACCATCTATGTCGTCCCTTCTCTGGGGATCGATCCCAGTACCGGACAGGAATTGTTTATCGACCGCTTCGGTAATGTCACATTCAATTGGGATGCCCGTGATAAAGTGGCCTGTGGAGTAACCGATCCTAAATTCAGAGGAAATATCAATACTATGTTTACTTTCCGCGACTTGAGTGTGAACCTGTCTTTCGGTTATCGCTTGGGGGGATCTCAATATAATTCAACTTTGGTGAATCGGGTAGAGAATGCGGATACCAGATACAATGTAGACCGAAGGGTGTATAAAGACCGTTGGGTAAATCCGGGGGATCATACTTTCTTTAAAGATATCAAGAATACGCAGGAAACTCAGATGTCATCCCGTTTCGTGCAAAAAGAGAATACCCTCGAATGTCAGAGCATACAGGTAAAATACGATTTCTTACAGCCTTGGGTGAAAAAACACTTGGGAACCCAATATTTATCTCTCTCTTTTAATACGGATAATTTATTCCGCGTATCGAGCATCAAGCAGGAAAGAGGTATCGCCTACCCTTTTTCCCGGAGATTTACTTTCTCTCTTTCAGCAACCTTTTAAAATTTCAGCAACATGAAAAAGACGATTTATTATATAATGATAGGCTGCCTCCTGTTAGGGACCGGATGTAGCGATTGGTTGAGCGTCAATCCGAAAGATAAAGTCGAGCAAAAAGAGATGTTTTCGGATGAAAATGGCTTTAAGAATGCTTTGATCGGTAATTATATTATGTTGAAAGACAGTAAACTGTATGGGAAAACGTTGACCATGGAGTTTTGTGAGAATCTGGCTCAGCATTGGAAGACAGATCCGCAGGCGACCGATGGGTATACCGCCGCTTATGATTATAAAAATGCCGAAGTCGAAAGATTGATCGAAGATATCTACGGGAAATTTTACAATACGATCGTCAATATCAATAATCTGCTCGGTTATGTGGATAATGGGATTTTGACTTCGGATATGCATGATCTGATCAAGGGAGAGGCATTGGCGATGAGGGCTTTCTGCCATCTGGATATTTTGCGGCTGTTCGGCCCGATACCGGGTGAACAGACAAAAGACAGGATATTGTCTTATGTACGTACGGTATCTAAAAATTATCATGAAGTAAATACCTGGGAAGAGTATGTGGGCTATCTGGAAAAAGATTTGAATGACGCCGAAGTTCTGTTGAAAGAAGTGGAAGAAAAAGGGATGAACGATGAATTTTTCAGTTATCGGCAAAACCGCTTGAATTATTGGGCGGTGTTGGCATTGAAAGCCCGGTTCTATTTGTGGATTCAGGATAAATCCCAAGCAGCGGAGTATGCAGGCCGGGTTATCGCCAATAAAGATTTCAGATTGAATCAGGGGACAGATTTTGCTGCAAAAGACAATATTGCTTCCCCGGAGCATCTTTTTTCTTTACATGTCTATAATCTGAACGATATTGTTTCTGATTATTTTTTAAACGCCGGTGGAGTAGAACAGGATCAAGACAAGGTGAAAACCGATATTTTCGAATCGGATGTTACCGATTACCGGGTGACTTATTTATGGAATGAGATTACTGAAAAGTCGGGAACCCGTTATATTCTGGAGAAATATAAACAAGAAGGGATGCCTGATGCCGGTTTACAGGAAGTTCCTTTGATTCGTTTGTATGAAATGTATCTGATTGCGATCGAATGTTCCGATCTGGAAACAGAGTATAAACCTTTAGTTGATGAGTTGGTTGCAGCCCGGAACATCTCTGTCGTAAATGTTTCTACTGTCGATCTGAAAAACGCTTTTGTGGCCAAGGAGTACCAGAAAGAATTTTACGGAGAAGGACAGCAATTTTTCCAAGCCAAACGCAGGGGCGATAAAACAATCCTTTGGACTGACACAGAAGGAAGCAAAGCGGTTTATGTATTGCCTTTGCCGAAAAGTGAAATTAAGTTTGAATAATTAAAAATTTGAACGTATGAAATTGAAATATTTAGTTGGAATAGGGATGGCTTGTTCGATGATTTGTAGTTGTTCGGAAGAATATATGTCCTTCGAAGGAACAGACCGGATACAATTTAAGACAAAAACCGAAGAAGTATATACTTTTGCTTATTATCCCGAAAGCATACAAAAAGATACCCTGCAAATCGAGCTGATCTCAGTCGGGGAAGTGACGGATTATCCCCGTGTCATCAGGTTCGAACAAGTGACCAAAGAATGGAAATATACGTACGATGAGGAAGAACCCGAAAAGGTGGTTGATTCCACTTATGTGGATATGGAATTTCCGGCAGTAGCGGGCGTACATTACGAATCTTTAGGCGAAAAAAACGAGTTGATTCTGCCGGCGAATCAGAATGTGTTGAAGTTGAATGTGATTATAAAACGGGAAGATACCGGTTTGCGGAAAAATGCCCGGAAATTGGTATTGCGGTTATTACCGTCTGATGACTTCCAGACCGGAGAAGTGAACAAACTGGTGAAAAACATCACAATCTCGGATAAATTGGAACGTCCTACCCGTTGGAAAGACAATAGCTACTACTATAAACTTTATTTGGGGAATTGGTCGGAGGTAAAACATCGTTTTATGATCGATATTACCGGACAAAAGTGGGATAATGATTTTTTGGTTTATATTATAGATAATTATGATACGTATTCGCTGAGAGATTATTATCTGGCTAAAATAAAAAAGGCATTAGCCGAATACAATGCAGATCCGAAAAACGATCCTCCTTTGAAAGATGAGAATGGTAAAGAAGTTGTTTTCCCTTAATAATGAATGAACTATGAGAACGATATATCTATTTTTATTGGCATTCTTGCCTGTACTGTGCTGGTCATGCTATGACGATAAAGGCAATTATGATTATCACGAACTGAATCGGACCGAAGTAACCGGAATAAAACCCGTTTACCGGTGTGATTTGTTGAGCCGTTTATCTATTCCTACTGTAATCCAGTCGGAAGATAAAGGGCGGACTTATGATTATGTATGGATGACTTATCAGACAACCGGGGATAAGAAAATCGATACCCTTTCGCAGGAAAAAGATTTAGATTGGATTGTTTCTGCCGATCCGGGAATTTACCGGCTTGTTTTTGAATATCGCGATAAACAGAACGGTATCGCGAATTATATCGAGTCAGAATTAATAATAGAATCGAAATATTTCAGGGGATGGTATGTGATGAAGCAAAATGGGGAGACCACCGATATCGATTTCTTTTCTCCGGATTTTCAGAATACCGGGCTGATACAGAAAAGTCGTGGAGAGGCACTGACAGGCCGGCCCCGTTCTTTGGGTTATATCGGTGATTATGCTTATATGGACGAAGAACAGGAAGAAATGGTCAAGAACAATGCCTGTCTGATGGTTATATCGGAGAAAGAATTACAAGTGGTTCGGATCAGTGATTTGAAAATGCTAGGCGATTTCAATTCCCTTTTTTATGAGAAACAGGGTATTGTCGCTCCTGGTAAATGGTTCGGAGGATCGGAGGAACACGGTTTGGTGAACGATGGGAAAGTATTCACTATCGACGTACATAGCTCCCCCTTAGGAGCGGCTAAGTTCGGTTATGCAAAAGCAGGTGATTATGAATTGGCCCATTTGATGACGAAAAACGGAACCATGAGTCCCCTGTTTTTTGATACCAAGAGCAGTAAATTTTGTACCGTTGCCCGTGGAAATTCGAATTTGCTTTATCTGAATAGTGACGACCATTCAAAATTCCCTGAGGCTTATCCTGATCGGGACCCGCTTTACGCTGGTTTTCTCGACGAAGGGATGTGGGAAGGCGGAAAAGGATACGTTGTTATGCAGAATAAAGACGCAGCCCAAGCGCGTTCCATCCTTCATTTCGATTTGACCTGTCTGGTATATTATGATCCGGCTTTCCTCAAAAACAGAATTACAGCCATCGATGAGATTCCGCTGGAAAGCGAGTTGACCCGGGCCGAATGTTTTGGAATGAACCGTACTTTCCAGATGTTGTATTTTTCCAAAGGCGATAAATTGTACTACTATGATCTGCAAAACAAACGGGAACAGGAAGTGAAAAGAGTGGGTGGACAACCCGCTGTGCCGGCAGGAGAAAAGATCGTTATGATCAAACATATTATCTTCGACAATAGCTATAGTGCGCCTGATGAATATACGAATAAGCTGGTCATAGCTACCGGAAACGGTAGTAATTACAAACTTTATCTTTTTGATACTTCGGCGGATAAAGTAAAGGATAATCCGGAAGTTTATCAGGGCGAAGGAATACCTTCCGAAGTGATGTATATGAGTTCAAAAATGGGTAATGGATATTTATGTTATTGATAGATAGTCGTGTGTGGTTATTAGGGATAATCTGTTGCCTTCTGGGGGGAGGAATCAGGGCAGAGGAGTTTGCCGTGATAAAGGGAAAGAGCGGGGGAAAGGTACCTGCCAGAGAAGTGCAACTGATGACTGTAGAAAATGGGGTACCGGTAAAATATGCCGGTACCACCATTGCCGGTAACGGTAGTTTTGCTTTTATGTTCCAGCCGGCAGAGGCCGGTTTTTATTACCTGTATGATGGAAAGGAATATCATCGGATGTATGTAAAAGCAGGGGATGAAATACATTTTCAGGGAATCGACGGGGATTGGAAACAAGTGGACATCACCGGTGAAGAAAATCGTTTACTGGAACAATGGAAAGAGATAAAGCGCTCTTTGAAAATGGACACCAGGACAGAAGCTTATGGGGCCTATTTTCCCCGTTTCGATTCGGTTCGGCTAGAGGTGGACCGGTGGTTGCAAGCAACAGTTATCCGGGATTCCCTTTTTCAAAAGCAGTTGATGGAGACAATCGAATTCGATCTGTTGTATGATTTCATTTCTTATATTGCTAAAAATCAGCAATCCTATGAATCCGAAGAACAACAATCGGCTTATTACCGGCAGCTCATCGGACGCTTTCCCGTCGAAGATGACCGTATTTTACAACAACCTTATGGTATTCAGTTGCTCCGGAAATATTTTAATTATAAAAGGACTTTTGTCATACGGCAGGGAGAATATTCCTTCGATGACTGGTTAGCCGAAATCGGATCTCCGCTATTGAAAGCCGAATTTGTGTTGGCTGAAATAGATACCGTTAGTTTCGGGCGTTTTTGTGATTACGAACAGAAGTATTTTCCTTTGATGCAAAATGAGGAACAACGCCTGCGGTTATGTCAGTACCGGGGACGCCCCCATTCTACCCTTCAAAAAGGAGAACGGGCTTCTAATTTTATCTTTCCCGACACAGCCGGACACTACCGCTCCATGGCCGATTTCCGGGGGAAATATAAGTTTATCGATGTTTGGGCGACCTGGTGTGCTCCCTGTAAAGCTGAGATCCCTTATTTACAACAGTTGGAGGCTGAATTTCAGGGAAAAGAGATTGAATTTATCAGTATCTCCATAGATAAAAACCGGAAAAAATGGAAAGAATATGTCCGGGAACATCAATTAGGAGGCGTACAATTGTGGGCCGGTGATTGGAGTTACCTCCCGGAAGAGTTACATGTCGGTTCTATTCCCCGGTTTATCCTGATCGATAAAGAAGGCAATTGGGTAGATACCGAAGCACTCCGGCCTTCTAATCCTGCATTAAAAAAATTATTGAAGAATCTATTGAAAAAATGATCGGTTTGAAAAAAGTAATATTGACCTTCTGCGTTTATCTGATAGGAGTAGGAGGTATGGGAAACGTATGGGCCAGTAATAAAACAATACGGGATTTTCATGAATTCGAGTTGTGGCATAAACTATTGCAATACGGGTTATCTCCATCCGGCGAATGGGCGATGTGGAGAATCCAGGCTGCGGAGAAAACAGATACTTTGTTTGTCCGGCATATCGCGTCGGGAAAAGAGTACAAATATAAAAATACTTCTGCTCCCGAATTTTCCAAAGATTCCCACTGGATCGTTTTTTCGGAACCGGCGGGAGAAAATGCAGCTGCCGGTATTGCCTATCAGGTAAAACTGGTTTGCCTTGCTAATGGGGAAGAACAAATTTTCCGGGGAATGGAAAGTTTTACTTTTACCAATGATAGTAAACATCTGATTTTAAAAGGAGTAAATACAGAAAATGCCGTAGAGTTGAATCTTTATGATCTTGAAAAAAAACGGGTAAAGAATATAGCCAATATACAGGAATATACGGTCGATCCAACGGGGAAATACCTGGCCTATACCCTAAAAACTGAAAAGGGACTGAGCAATAGCCTAGAGGTATTGGAACTGAATGATTACCGTCTTCTGTTTTTAGAAAACGATAAAAACGGATATGAAAAATTGAAATGGACAGATCACGGGCTTCTGTTTATGAAAATGTTGTCGGACAGTACAGGGCAGAAGCAAGGCCGGGAAATTCATGTCGTCCGGAATATCGGAAACAAGCAGCAGGCCTGCTGTTTTGCCGCAGAGGCCTGGGCCGATTTTCCGGCAAATATGAAAATCAGTGAATATTACACGCCCCAATGGTCTGCTGATGGGAAAAAGCTGTTTTTCGGTATCGCTCCGAAACGGTATCAGGGGAAGTCCCGGGCGGAAGTTACAGCAGATGTCGATATCTGGCATTGGAAAGATCAGGAAATTCAGTCGCGTCAGAAAAACCGGTATTACCTGAATCGTAGCCGGACCTATTTGTGTGTATGGTGGCCGGAAGAAAAACGCTGGAGGCAGCTGGCCGATTCTTCCTTGTTCGATATAGCCGGTATCTCTGCCGACGGGGCATTTGTTTTGGCTGTCGACGATCAGCCCTATCGGCCCCATTACCGCGAACTCCATCGGGATATTTATGTGATACAGACGGAAACTGGAAAACGTACCCGCTTGTTGGAGAATACAATATTGTCGGCTTCTTTTTCCCGCGAAGGAAAGTATGTTTACTATTTTAAGAATAAAAATTGGTGGGCATACGATTTGGCGAAAGAAGAATATATCAATCTTACCGCTCAGGTGACTACTGGATTAAGCGATATATATTACGATGGCCCCATCGATATCGCTCCCTCGTTCGGCATTGCCGGTTGGCTGAAAGAAGATAAGGCTTTTTGGTTTTATGACGAATATGATATCTGGAGTGTCGAGCCGGCTACGCTGAAATTGAAGCGGTTGACCCGAGGACGCGAAGACAAGATCACTTTCCGGAAATTTCAGCGCGGAGTTTTGACTCCCGACTGTAACCTGTTGTTGAGAGCTACCGGTGATGACGGGGCTTCCGGAATTTATCGCTTCGATCCCAAAGGGCATCATCGCCCTTTACTGTATGGGCCATTCGGTACATTACGTTTGGAACAGTCGGCAGATAAAAAGACGAACTTACTCGGATGGGCTGACAATATTACAGCTCCCGAACTATTCGTTTGTGATGAAAACCTGAATCGGCTTCAACAATTGACACATACGAATTTACGTCCCCCCGGATTTATTTTCCGTAAAAGTGAATTGATCCGTTATAAAAATTCACGGGGTAAGGAGTTGAAAGGAGCATTGTTTTATCCGGTAAACTATCGGGAAGGTCAATCCTATCCGATGATCGTTCATATTTACGAGAAACTGTCCCAGCATTTAAACGATTTTGTTTTTCCTTCGGCATCGGATCTTTATAATACGATGAATTATGTGTTACAGGGCTATTTTGTTTTTCAGCCTGATATCACCTATGAGGTGAACCGGCCGGGCGAATCGGCAGTAGACTGTGTTACGGCTGCTGTTCGGCAAGTGTTGAAAAGAGAAGATATCGATCCTGCACGGTTGGGGTTGATCGGGCATAGCTGGGGTGCTTACCAGACGGCTTATATTATCACACAAACTCCGCTTTTTGCTGCTGCCGTGGCAGGAGCACCTCTGACAGATATGATAAGTATGTATAATAGTATTTATTGGGAAAGCGGACGTTCCAATCAAGAAATGTTCGAAACGGGACAGGCACGTTTCAGATTACCCTGGTGGCAAATCTCCCGGCAATATATCTGTAATTCCCCGGTATTTCAGGCAGAAAACATTCAGACGCCGCTATTGATGATCTTCGGAACTGAAGACCAGGCCGTCGATTGGAGTCAGGGACTGGAAATGTATATTACCATGCGCAGGCTTGGAAAACCTTGTATCCTATTGACCTATGAGGGCGAAGGACATACAATCGGTGGACAAATGAATACCTTGGATCAAACCGGGCGTGTCATGGATTATTTCGATTATTATCTGAAAAAAACGGTTGCGGCCGATTGGATATTGGAAGGACGAACTTACCTGAAAAAGAAAGGAGAAGAATAATTTTACCAGATCATGCCGGCAGTGCCGGCATTTTTTATTAATTTTGCTTTGAAATAGCTTGTTGTATACCGACGTTAAATTGTATGAAAAAAGGGATTCTATTATCATTATTGGCCGTTATCCTGCTTGCTGTCGTTGTTTGTGCCATTTGGTATATCAATGAAGAGGGGAAAATGCGGGCCGGTAGTAAAGATTCTTTTATCCCTTACAATTCGGCTGTCGTGGTGACGGTTAATGTCGGGGCTGAGTTAGCACCTGAGATCCGGCAGGCTTTTGCGGCCGATTTGAAAGTGTTTCGCCGGAAGTTGTTGGTCCGGATAACCGATACTTTACAACAACAAGGGCTGGTGAAGGCACATCCTTACGTTGTGGCAGCCCGGGTGGAAGGCAAGAGCGACGTCGCTTTCCTCTATGTGATGGATAACAAAGATGTCATTTCCCGGGGAGAAGTAACCGATTTTCTGAACCGGACTTTTGCTGCCGGAGGGGAGAAGGTACGGAAATACGACCGGCATAAAATATATACTTTAAAACAAGGGAAAGAGATCGCTTATTTTGCTGTTTGCGGCGGTATTATCTTGTTGTCGGATTCGGACCTGTATATCGAAGACGGACTGAAACAATTCGACCTTGAAGAAGCCGGGGAAGGAGTCAAACCCCATTATCAGAATCTGAATAAATATTTTTCAGCCGGTGCCGGTATAAATATTCTGTTGAATACCGGAGCTTTTACAGAGTTGATGCCTTTGTATATCCAGGTTAAAAAGGTTTTTCCCCATGTCGATATCACCCGTTTTTTCAAATGGGGAGCTTTGGACGGAGATTTCAGCGGACAGGGGATTTGTCTGAACGGATTTATGAACTATAGTGGACTGGATGGTTCGTACATCGCTACATTGGAAAAACAACAGGCCCGGGAAGCGAATATCGACGGGGTACTGCCTTCCGGTCTGCTCTCGTTAGGATTGCTGAACCTGAGTAATCCTGCAGCTTACTTTGCTGCTTTGGACAATTACCGCTATACGGTAGGACAAAAAGAAAATATCTTCAGGCGAAAGCAGCAGTTCGTCAAGATGTTCGGAAAGGGACGTGAAGAAGAGTTGCGCGATTTGTTGCAGGGAGAGTTTGCTGTTGTAGATCTGGCCTATAATGAAGCGACCCGCGAAAGGGATGGGCTTATCGTAGCCAGTCTTAAATCGGGTAGCCTGTGTAAAGTGGTGTTGGAGAAAATGATGAAGGAATATGCCCGTTTCGATAATCAGTCTTCAGAAAACTATTTAAAAGAATATAACCTCGATCGGGAAAAAACTTTCCGTTACTATCTTTTCCCGGCTGATGATCTGGCTGCCGTTTATTGGGGATATATTTTTGAAGGGATAAAATGCCGTTGCGTGTTGGTGGAGGATAACTACCTGATTTTTGCTTCCTCCGAGAGTGCGGTAAAGAGTTTTGCCCGCGATTATGTGCATGGGAGCGTCATCCGCGATGCCGAATGGTATCGGCATCTGAAAACCCGTTTGGCCGGAAAATACAATATGGCTTATTTTGCCCGTACGGCTGAGGTTTTACCTTTTTATACCTCTTTGACTCAGGGAAGTTGGCAGCAATTCCTGACTCGACGTCAAAAGGAACTGTCTGTATTTTCTACCTGGGCCTGGCAGTGGTCCAACGAGGGAGATATGCTCTATACCACTCTTTTTCTGAGTACAGCCGAGATAAAGGATGAAATTCGTCCGCATGTATTGTGGCAGACTAAATTGGATGGGAAAGTGAGTATGAAGCCCGTTCCCGTGACCAATCATGTGACGGGTGAGAAGGAATTGTTCGTGCAGGACGATCAACATACCGTTTATCTGATCAACGATGTGGGGCGTGTGCTTTGGAAACTTCCTCTCGGGCAGCAGATCAATAGCGAAGTATATCAGATCGATCTCTTCAAGAACGGGAAATTACAATACCTGTTTTCTACTCCCGACAAGATGTACCTGATCGACCGCAACGGTAATGCAGCGGGGCGTTTCCCCGTCGCTTTCAAAGGAAAGTGCGAGCAGGGAATATCCGTGTACGATTATGATAATAACCGCAACTACCGCATCTTTGTTCCTTGTGAAAACCGGGAAGTATATCTGTACGGTTTGGATGGAAAACCGGTAGAAGGCTGGAATCCCCAAAAGACCGATAAACCGGTCGTTTCGAAAGTACAGCATTTCAGGGTGGCCGACAAAGATTATATCGTCTTTGCCGATCGGTATCGTTTTTATATATTGGACCGTAAAGGCAAAGAGAGAGTGAGAGTTTCTTCCGTATTCGATCTGAAACCTCATACCGATGTCTATTTAACCCGTAAAGGCGGACAACCGGTTCTGGTATTTGCTGGTAAGGGAGGACAGGTACATGTGGTGAATTTTTCCGGTCAGACAGAGACTTCCCGGGTAGAAGGATTGTCCGATCGGTTTGAAATGAATATAGTGGATTGGGATGGAAATGGGACCGGGGATGTTTTGTTTACCGATGGGAACCGGGTATTGGTCACCCGTTTGGATGGAACGCCGCTTTTCGAGAAGAAAATGGAGGCTAAAACTTTAGGTTTCCCTTATGTATACCGTTTCTCTGCTAAAGACGTGCGTGTCGGCTTGACCGATCCGGAACAAAACCACTTGTTTTTGTTATCGGCTGATGGAAAGCTGTCCAAAGGATTTCCCATTACCGGCGATTCGCCTTTTTCAATCGTCTTTTTAGGAAATGACGGATTTTTCTTGTTTGCCGGAACCGGAAACAATACGATCCTGAAATATAAGGTGCAACGATGACTTGAAGACGTTTAAAGTGAATGATTTAGAAAATAGATAAATTGCAAAAAATAGTTTTTCTAAAAATTTGATTTTCCAAAAAATTAACACAATTTTGCACTATTGTGTAAATGTTATATTTATGATGAAATTTTGTTTGAATTGGGGTGGTGCGGCTTTGTTGTCTATGCTGCTTTTGTGTACTTCTTGTGGTGATGCCGATCTTTTCGATACCGATAAATGGACCAATGAAATAGAAGGCTGGGAGCCGGGTGTTTCCTTAAAAGTGCTTCAGGGGTCTTTTACTCTTTGGGATTTAATCAATCAGGGCGATGACGATGTGGTCGTAAAAGAAGGAAATGATCTGATCATTCAATATACCGAAGAAGGTATTTACCATATCGATATCGATCAGGTCTTCGATATGCCTGCGGAAGATTTGGAATTCGGCTACTCATACACGATACCCGGTATGGTATCGGGAGTTCATTTAGTATTGGACCATCCGTTAGAAATTGAATTCCAGACTTCAACCACTTTAAAAGAAGTGCCTGATGGATGTGAACTGAAAAAAATTCAGGCTTCTGCCTGTTTTATGTTACCGGAAATAGGATATCCTTATGAGATCGAGGCTACATTCCCCGATATTGAGATGAACGGTGAAATTTTGCATATTAAGAAGTCTGTACCTGCTACCGGATCGGAGTCTATCGATTTAAACGATTTTATACTCACCCTCGATGCAGAGAAAAAGGTCGATTTAGAAGTAAATATTGTCATTCCGGCGGAAACTGAGGTGACGAATCCCGACTTGGATTTGATATTTGGCTTGAATAATCTCAAATTCAAAAAAGCAGAAGGAAAAATCACAGTCGATCCGATCGCTATCGACCCGGATAAATTTAATATGGATATCGACTTTTTGGATGAAATCGGGGGTAAATTTAAGTTCACCAAGCCTGAACTGAATATTATTCTTCGCAACAAAGGTATCGGTGTCCCGATGAGTGTCGATGCTACTTTCTATGGACAAAACGCAGAAGGAGATACGTTAACGCTGAAATTAGAAGAAGGAAAAGAGTTGCTCACTTTAGGGAATAAGTCGAATATCGTGCTTCCCGATACTTTAGGGTTGAATAAGGATAATTCCAATATTGTAGACTTCCTGTCTTTGCCACCGACAGGCGATATATCCTATCAAGGTACGGTGACGGTAAATCCGCAAGGAGACGAGGATAATGTGATTTACAGCGACGGAGAAATCGACTTGGATGCTTATGTCCGGATACCTTTCGCATTGAGTGCCGAAGGACTCAATTACAAAGACACGCTGAACGATATTGATATCGACCCCAAGTATGCGGATAGGATCAAAGAAGGTGTAATTACGATTACTGCTGTCAATGGACTTCCATTGAATCTCCGGATTCCGACCCTGGTGCTGTTGGGAGAAAATGGCGAGAAATTGGAAAGCCTTACCGCTGTGAAAGGGCGGGATATTATTCAGGCTGCCAACGGTAAGGAGAGTGTGCTGGAATTTAATCTGACTCAGGCACAAGCTAAAAAATTAGGACAAACAGAAAATATCCTTTTGGAAGTGAAAGCTTCGACAACAAATAATCAAGAAGTGGTTGTTGCTGCAGATGCGAAATTATCGTTCGACCTGAAACTGGTCGCAAAAGCCGTGATCACCGATCTGGACGATTTTTAACATATTCGGGTAAAGAGTCGGAATAAAAAACAATAGAGGTTACAAGGATTTCAAGGGTTCATTTACCTTTTGGCCTTGTAACCTTTTTGTCTTAAGAATATACACTCAATTAATTTATACCTAGGTTTAATTTTTTTTCTTTCTATTCCGATTTCGGATTTTATACCGTCAGGCCGGTTCGCCTGGAACGGTCCGGTAAGGCTTTCGTTGATTTCATCGGTTCTTCTCCTGCTCGGAAAAACAAAAGATTTTGTTTTTCTCTCGCTTATTCGAAGAACTCACTGACCGGCGGAACTCCTCACTTCGTTCGTCAAACACCACCGGTCGGGCGTTCGGAAAACCTAACCGGACACTCGTTCCTGTTCCAATGGTTTTCCGCCACAAAACCCTCCATCTTCCGTTTGCACTACAGACCAAAGAAAGGAGAAGGAAAATATTATAAGCTTGAAAAACAGGTGGAATACGGATACCTAGGCTATTTGACCGGATTTTCTTATTATTTACAAAATACTGATTTCTAAATTAATTCGTAATCTTAATGTAAGGAATCGGAAAACGGCTGTTTCGTAGAAGTTCATGTTTTTTAGGTCACAGTTTGTTTCCCATGTAGTGATAACGTGAGTCGAAGGTGTTCGTGTTCGGGAACTATTGGAGCTCTGTCGAGTGTCGTCTTGCTTTTTCTGAACGTCCGATTTAAAGTAACGGGAGCTGCCGGCAGTGATGAGGAAATCGTAGCCGAATTGAGCCAGATGATCGAGATGGTCCGGAAAACATCCGATTAGGAGAGAAATATTCAGGAAATAGATAATACTATTGATGACGTGTATTATTTTGCTTCATTCAGCTTGATAGTACACGTCATTTATTTACCTGAACCTTTCTTGTTACTCTTCCTCTTCGATTTCGATGTGTAATCCTTCCTCTTCTGCCAGGTTATAGTCTTTACCGGCGACGATCAGCACAATCTCTCCTTTCACGCCGTTTTGTTTATACCAGCCGGCCAGTTCTTCGAGAGTCCCTCTTTTGAATTCTTCGAACATTTTACTGATTTCCCGGGCCACACAAGCATGACGGGTCGGGCCGAATACCTCTGCCATTTGTTCCAGGGCTTTTACCAGACGGAACGGGGATTCATAAAAAATCATAGTTCTGTTTTCCTCTGCTAAGGCACTCAACTTCTTTTGCCGGCCTTTTTTCTGGGGCAGAAATCCTTCAAAACAGAAACGGTCGCAAGGAAATCCTGAATTGACCAGGGCCGGAACGAAAGCAGTCGCTCCCGGCAAGCATTCCGTGGCTATTCCCCGTTCTACGCAGGTACGGGTGAGCAGGAAGCCTGGGTCGGAAATTCCCGGAGTACCGGCATCACTGATCAGGGCTATATTCTCTCCTCTTTCCAGTCTTTCCGCTATCCGGTCTACTTGCTGGTGTTCGTTGAATTTATGATGAGAAAGCAGGGGAGTGGTGATCTCATAATGCTTCAATAGCTTGGCACTGGTACGCGTGTCTTCTGCTAAAACCAGGTCCACTTCTTTCAATAAACGAAGTGCACGTAATGTGATATCTTCCATATTCCCTACGGGAGTAGGAATTAAATATAATTTACCCATGACTGGTTATACTTATTGGTTTCCAATTTATATTGCATACAAAGGTAATGATTCGCTTGGGAAATGGAATATAATTGAGATTCCAGTTTGAATTTTAGTCGGGCTTTACATCGGTAAGTACAAACTGTTTTTTTATTTTACATTTTCTTGTCCTATTTTGCTAAATAATAGAAGGTTAGATAAAATGTTGAGGATTTTGAGAAAAAAAAAGATATTTTTTTTGCCAGGAAATAAATTTGCCGTATATTTGCATCCGCTAAGCAAAACTATGGTCTGTTCGTCTAGGGGTTAGGACGCAAGATTTTCATTCTTGTAACACGGGTTCGATTCCCGTACAGACTA
>NZ_CFKYFN010000064.1:0-16483 GCF_985060555.1 Odoribacter sp.
ATACAGAAAAATGACAATAAAAATGACATATGAAGTGATTATACTGGGGCATCTTCATATGCCATTGTATTTTATAGGGACATTTACTGAATATTCCTAAATAGCTTTTTTTTGAAAATGTTCCCTCAGTTTCCGGATGGCACTGTATTTGAGGGTTTTTACCGTGTTGACTGAAACATCCAGCAAACGTGAGATTTCCTTATTTTCCAAACCGGATAAGGCCAGACGGATGATTCGGGCACTTTGTTCCGGTAGCTGGCCGATAGCGGTCAGCAACATCTGGTTGGTTTCTTCTTCGATGAATAAATTGAAAATCTGGGGTTCCTCGGATTCCGGGTTTTCGAGGCGGGCATAACGGTTGTTTTCCCTTTCGATGCCCCGGAGATAATTCAGGGCTTCATTTTTAACCGAGACAAAGAGAAAATTCTCTATCGATTCGATTGTGTTGTATTTTTCCTGGTTTTCCCAGTAGCGGATGATGATTTCCTGAACAATATCCTGGGCGACAGCTTCCGATTTGACGAACTTTAGGGCAGAAGTATATAAAGCCGCATAATGCTTGCGGATAAAATTTTCCAATTCTGCATATTCTTTCATGGGCTGTGACCTTCATTTGGCAAGACAAATATAGTGATTAAAATCATCCCGATTTGTGGAATCAGGAAATAATCGGTAACTTTGTTTTGGAAAACAATTAAAAATCCGCAAGCATGGGCGACAAGATATATCCGATAGGCATTCAGAATTTCGAGAAAATCCGCAACGAGGGTTATTACTATGTCGATAAAACGGCTTTAATTTACCGATTGGTGAAAACGGGCAGTTATTATTTCCTCAGCCGTCCGCGCCGTTTCGGGAAAAGCCTGCTGATTTCCACGCTGGAAGCCTATTTCCTCGGGAAAAAGGAGTTGTTCGAGGGGCTAGCAATGGCGCAGCTGGAAAAGAATTGGATACGCCGCCCTGTGTTACATCTTGATCTGAATATCGGGAAATATGATGCTCCGGACAGTTTGGACAAAATCCTTGAGGAAGCCCTGTCCAAATGGGAGATTACGTACGGCACCGGTGTCGGGGAGACGACCCTCGCCCTACGCTTCAAGGGTATCGTGGAACGTGCCAGCCAGCAATCCGGTCAGCGGGTAGCCATCCTTGTCGATGAATACGACAAACCGCTTTTGCAAGCCATCGGCAACAAAGAGTTGCAATCCGCGTATCGCAACACGCTGAAACCTTTCTACGGTGTGCTCAAAACGATGGACGGCTACATACAATTCGCCATGCTGACGGGAGTAACGAAATTCGGCAAAGTGAGCGTGTTCAGCGACTTGAACAACTTGATAGATATTTCCATGGACGCACGCTATGTTGCCTTATGCGGAATTACCGGAAAAGAAATTCAGGACAATTTCGAGGAAGATTTACACGAGTTAGCCGAGGCGCAGAAAATGACTTACGAGGAAGCCAAAGCCGAATTGAAAGCCTGTTATGACGGTTATCATTTTGTGGAAGATTCCGAAGGCATATACAATCCTTTCAGCCTGCTCAATACTTTCTTCAAAATGAAGTTCGGCAGTTACTGGTTTGAAACGGGGACACCGACTTACTTGGTGGAATTGCTCAGGCGCTACCACTACGACTTGGAACGCATGGCAAACGAGGAAACCAACTCCGATGTGTTGAATAGCATTTACGGCGACGAGCAGCCGATACCCGTTATTTTCCAAAGCGGGTATCTTACGATAAAAGGGTATGACAAACGATTCGATCTATATCGTCTTGGTTTCCCGAATAAAGAGGTAGAAGAAGGTTTTATCAAATTTTTAATGCCTTTCTATACCCGTTTCAACAAAATAGAAGTTCCTTTCGAAATACAACAATTCACCCGTGAAATCGAAATGGGGCAACCGGATGCCTTTTTCAGGCGTTTGCGAAGTTTCTTTGCCGACACGCCCTACGAGGTGGCAACCGACTTGGAACGTCACTACCAGAATGTATTATTCATTGTCTTCAAACTGGTAGGATTCTACACGGAGACGGAGTACCGTACTGCTGAGGGGCGGGTGGATCTCGTGGTGAAGACTTCAGACTATATCTATGTAATGGAATTTAAACTGAATGGAACGGCAGAGGAAGCCCTACAACAAATCAACGACAAACGTTATGCCCTTCCTTTCGAGGCAGACAGGCGCAAGGTGTTCAAAATAGGCGTCAACTTTAGCGCGAAGACACGAAATATCGAGAAGTGGTTGATAGAAGTTTCGGAAAATGTTCTATAGGCGGCATCCCCTCCAGGGAGGCCCAATCGGACGGGGCACCTCTGTACCTGTTCTTCGGCAACATAAATCCGGACTGTTTCTCCCCGAGCGAGTATGCGGTAATCTGATACCATCTCAGCCCTTCGAGGCAGACTGCTCGAGGTGTTGTTAAAATTTATTTTTTTTTTAAGTTTCATTCATCCTTTACCTGCTTCTGCGGTGTCTTAGTATAAAAGGACATGAAATGGATTTACAAAAGGCATATCGTTTAGCTACAATTATCATTCGGGTAAAACTGGGGAATGTGACGGAAGAGGAGCGTTCGGAATTGTTGGATTGGCTCGACGAGAGCGAGGAGAATCGCCGGACATACAAAAGGATTATTCGCGGAGAGGCGATTCGCGAACGGATAGCAGGAGAAGAACGGATCGGAAAAGAGACCGATTATGAGAAAATACGAATTTCGGTCGTCCGGAGTTTGGTGGGACGCAGACGGAGCCGGCGTGTGCGCTTATGGAGGAGTGTGGCTGCTGCGGCTTGTATCTGTGCTGTGGCGGTGACTGTTTTGTGGGAATTGTCCGGTGTGCGGGCGGTACCGGAGGCTATGCCGCTGGCCGGACAACAAACAGAGACTGCTAAGGTAAAACTGATCCTGCACTCCGGTGAACAGATTGCTTTGGAGCAGAAGAAAGAACAGAGAATCGAAGCAGGGGATGCAGTGATTAAAAATGAACACGGACAACTGATATATGAAAGTAAAAATAGTCCGGCGACCGAAGAGCTGTTCAATAAAGTGGTAACCGCTATCGGGGGAGAGTATGCCTTGATTTTGAGCGACGGGACCCGGGTATGGCTGAATGCGGACAGCGAGTTGGAATATCCCGTGGAATTTGTTAAAAAAGAACGTATCGTGAAATTGAGCGGGGAGGCTTATTTTGAGGTGGCTCCGAATCCTGAACAGCCTTTTATCGTGGAAGCCGGAGGGATACAGACCCGGGTATTGGGAACTTCATTCAATATACAGGCTTATCGTAATGAGAAATCGGTATATACGACCTTGCTGACTGGAAGTATCCGGGTGGCGGTAGCAGACGGCGGTGATGCGGTGGTGCTGACTCCGGGACGGGAAGCGATTTGGGAAAAGGGAAGCGGGGCTATTCAGGTGGAAGCTGTCAATGCCGAGGATGCGATTGCCTGGAGATATGGGAATTTTATTTTTGAGGAAGAAGATATCGAAGTGGTTATGCGGATGTTGTCCCGCTGGTATGAAGTGGAATTTGTATTCGACGGAGGAAGGAAAGAAAAGCATACTTTCAGTGGACGGATGAGTAAAGACGAATCCCTGGATACCGTGCTCGAGACTATTGAATTAGCGGGAGGACCGGAATTCCGCCGGGAAGGAAATATCATACATCTGATTGAAAAATAAACCGGAGTTGTTTTGGCCAGCAACTCCGGAATAAAGACCTTGTCCAGAAACAAGGTATTGTCTAACTATTTTATGTACAAATTTATGAAAAAAAACGAAACTAAAAAATCGTTTGGAAAGCTTTTGTCCTGGCGGCAACTATGGTGTTGCTGTCTGATGCTGATCGGAGGACTACTACTAACAGACCGGCCGGCTTTTTCACAAGCCACAACCCAAGCCAATGTGTCTTTAAAATTAAAACAGGTGACGGTATTGGATGCGCTGCGGGAATTAAACCGGCAATACGACCGACAGCTGATGTTTAAGCGGGAGGAAGTGGAGCAGGTGAAGGAACCGGTCTCTGTCGATGTAAAAAAGGTAACTCTTTTGCAAGCCGTAGAGGCCTGTATCCGGGGAACCGGTTTGGTGGCAACCGACCGCAACGGGATTATTGTCATCGGTCCTGCGCGGCAAACCACACCTCCTGTTTCCCGGGTGATTCAGGGTATAGTGAGGGACGAGCAGGGAAATCCGTTGCCGGGGGCTACGATTAAAATCAAGGGTACCCGGATGGGTACTGCGACCGATTTCGAAGGCCGCTTTCAATTGGCTTTAGCCGGAGATGCACAGGTGCTGGAAGTATCTTTTATCGGTTATCGGACAGTTGAAGTAAACGTACAGGGGAAAAAGGAAATTGAAGTCAGGCTGCAGCCCGATCAGGCTGAAATGGAAGAAGTGGTGGTTACCGGTTATCAGACGATCCGGAAGGAACGAATGACCGGTACGACGGCGACGATTACCGCCAATCAGATTGCAGGCCGGGGATTACAGTCGATCGACGAAATTCTGAATAGTACGATCTCGGGGTTGAATATGATCAGTAGTGGCCGGCCCGGACAGGACGCACAGATCCAGATTCGTGGGGTAAATTCGTTGACGGGGAGTACCGAGCCGATGTGGATTGTCGACGGTATGCCGTTACAAGGAGAGATTCCCAACATCCAAAGCGGTTCTACCGATTTGCAGGCGACTATTTTTACGACCGGAATCGGTAATATTGCACCGGACGATATCAAATCGATCACCGTATTGAAAGATGCTGCCGCTACAGCGATTTACGGTGCCAGGGCTGCGAACGGGGTGATCGTCGTCGAAACGAAAAGCGGACTTTCCGGGAAAACCCGGTTTAATGCTTCGGTGAATGTGGGGATTACCGAACGACCCCGGAATAACATCGACATGATGAATACTGCGGAGAAAATCCAGTTCGAACGCGAGATCTTTTACGATCAGCAAGGATATATCTATACCCCCGGGCGGGTGACTAAATTATTGCAGCAAGCAGCCTATGGAGAAATTTCTTCTGATGAGGCCGAACGGCGAATCGGCGAATTAGCTAAAATCAATACCGATTGGTTTAAAGAAATTTATCGCACGGCGATCAGTCAGCAATACAATTTCAGCATGTCGGGAGGTAACGAGAAGACACAACATTACGTTTCCTTGAACTACCTGAAAGAGGTCGGTACCGAACCCAATAATAAGTACGATCGGTTGGGGATGAACATTAAATTAACCCATAATCCTTCCGAAAAAATCCGGATTACCGGCGGGTTGGGAGCCACTATGAAAAACGACAGAGTGACGGCCAGTAGCGTAAATTCCCTGGAATATGCAATGTATGCCAACCCTTATGAACGATTGAAAAATGAGGATGGTACAAAGGCTTACGATATCAGCTACAATGCAAAGGAAAGTAGTATCCGGGACGGGCTGGATTGGGATACCTTCAATATTCTCGACGATCTGAACCGAAATACCAATACCAACCGTTATCTGGATGCCGAGCTTTCATTGAAGGTGGAATGGGAAATCGTCAAAGGCCTGATGTTTACGACCCATGGGGTTTATAATGCCAATTCCAACCATAACCGGATTATCGAAGGAGCGGATACCTATACCAATTTTATCAATAACTGGTATTCCTACAAGGGAGAAATTCCGCATGACATGGTGAAGGGCTCTTTGCGGGAGGCTACAGGATATACCAATGCCTATACATTTCGGAATACACTTCAATATACGGGGGAATATGCCGGAAAACATTATATCTCTTTGTTTGCCGGGCAGGAAATACAGGAGCGGACCGCTTATAATTCCTTCAATTATTCTCCGGTATTCGACGAAGAACACCGGATCGTCGGATTCCCTGAAATGGACGGTATCGACGGATCGGAAATCAATTATAACGCCTTGGGAGGGACAGGAAAGTCGGTCAGCAAAATGTCTTCCTTTTTTGCCAATGCCTCATATTCCTACCTGGATAAATACATTTTGACCGGAGCATTGCGCTATGACGGTTCGGATATCATCGGAAACGACAACCAGTTTACTCCGCTATGGAATGTCGGTTTACGCTGGAATCTGCATCGGGAGGAATTTATGAAGCGGTGGATGTGGGTAGACCAGTTCGCTGTCCGGGGTGGTTTCGGATATACCGGGAGTATCGACAAGAATGCACTGCCTTTTGTGGTGATGACCCTCGGACAAAGTGTGATTTATGACGGGCAAACTGTACCGACTTCTTTCAGTTACCCCAACCCGAATGTAAAATGGCAGACCAAACAGGATATGAATGTCGGCCTGGACCTTTCGCTATTCGACTATCGGTTGGAATTGGGGGTGAATTACTACCACAATATCACCCGGGATGTGCTCGACCGGAAAGCTTTACCCTATTCTTCCGGACGGAGTGAGGTGACGGAGAATGTAGCCGATATTTATAATAGCGGATGGGAAATCGATCTGGGAGTAACGCTGTTGAAAAATAAATCTTTTCAATGGTATGCCAAAGCGAACATTGCGATCAACGATAATAAAGTGAAAAATACGTATTATAAGGACACGGAAGATCTACCGAGAGCAACCTTGAGTAATGCACATCAATTTGTAGAGAATCAGCCGGTGAACGGTTGGTATGGGTATAAGTTTGCAGGAATCAATCCCATCAACGGAGCGGTAATGACTTATACCGGCAATGGGGAGGCGACCTTGGATATGTCGGTTAGCGGAGCTACATGGCCTACCCCTTCGGTGTTTTATTTAGGAAATCTTACTCCTCCGGTCGTGGGCGGATTTTCAACTTCTGCCAATTGGAAACAATTGATTTTTTCTGCTAATTTTGAGTTTAAGACCGGACATAAAATCAAATCGTTCAATACCTTCCGAAGCCTGGATGCCCGTAATCGTCACACCTCCGAAGCGAATCGCTGGCGTGAACCGGGAGATATCACCAATGTACCTGCTATGTCGGAAGCCTTTACCACCTATTCTTCCTATATGTACGATATCTTATTGGAGAAAGGAAACTACCTCCGCTGTAGCTATATGACGCTGGGATATAACCTGAAACCCGAATGGCTGCATAAAATAGGTTTCAGCACTGCCCGGCTCAGTTTTACAGCGAAAAATCTGTTTACGATTTCCAGTTATAGCGGGATCGATCCGGCACTGATGGGTTCGTTCGGTTATCCGAATTCCCGGAAATATACGATTACTTTAAATGTTGGATTCTAAAATTGAAAGAGATGAAGAAATTATTCTTATATGTCACCCTGATTCTGAGTTTTACTTCGTGCGAGAAATATCTGGAAGTGAAACCTTCGAATATTCTGGCCTTGAAAACTTATGACGATGTGAAATCTTTATTGGGGTCGCATTTGAAATTATACACCGTGACTTTTTTCAGCTCCCATGAATTGGCAGGAACGAACGTTCCCTGGAGAACGGACGATTTGTATTTGTTTTTCGGTTTTTATAGTGACGATTTGAATACCGATACCTGGCTGAACGGAAATTGGATGGCTAATAATAAAAGAGCGTTGTATACAAACAGTTTGAACTGGCAAAATACCACAATGCCCGGGACGATCTGGGGAAACTATTTCAGTAATATCGGTTTTTATAATACGATTATCGACGAACTGGCGAATGTCAGTGCTTCACAGGAAGAAAAAGATATCGTCGAACAGGAAGCCCGTTTTCTGAGAGCCTGGTATTTGTTTAAAGTGTTGCAATATTTTTCTCCCTATCACAGCAATGAACTGGGGATACCGTTTAATACCGATTCGCAAGCAGTCGGAAGTTATAATAAACAGCGGAAAACGCAGGCTCAGGTATATCGGTTTTTGATCGATGAGTTGACTACGGTCATTGATTGTAAGACAGAACCCCGGGCGACTTATAATATTTTTTACGATAAGAATCTGGCCCATGCTTTGCTGGCTGAGATCTACCTTTTTAAAGGCGGTTCGGGAGCTGGCGAGAAAGAGGATTATGTTCAGGCAATTACGCATGCACAGGCGGTTATGAAAAATTATCCGTTGCAGGGGATAGATGAATTCAAACCTTTTGAAACCTATAAGACAAGTGAGGGGGGAGTATATAAAAATAAAGATCAGGCCTTATTGTCCTTTTTGTGGTATACCGGAGATGCGGGCATGTACGGGACGATGGAGGCTTATGGTTTACTCGAATTTGTCCGGGATGAACTGTTCGAATTGTTCGATGAAAACGATGTTCGCCGTTCCCTTTACTTTAATCCCGAAAACAAGGCTATCCGTAAATTCAAGGATCTGCCGAATTCCTATGGGGTGTTACACTTTTTCCCGGTTTCCGAAATGTATCTGATCGAGGCTGAAAGTTATGCCCGTAACGGACAGGAAGGAGAAGCCCGGCAAGCCTTGGAAGAGTTCCAACGCCATCGGATCAGAAATTATCAGGGATACAAAGGAGCGGATTTGTTACAAGAGATTATGAATGAACGGCGGAGAGAGTTTTGCCTCGAATACGATATGCGGTGGTGTGATCTGATCCGGATTCAGAAGGGATGGTCCAGAAATTCTTACCAAAATCCGGAAGAAGCCGTCTATATGCTGGAAGATAATGATTTCCGTTTCTGTTTCCCTATCCCTTTGCTGGAAGAAATGCAGGAAAATAATCAGATCGAACAAAATCCCGGATGGAATATGTTGTAATCCTAAAATGATGAATAAGATGAAAATAATAGGTTATATTTTGCTGATTGTTTTGCTTTTTTCGTGCGAAAAGAGTGAATATGAAACCTGGTTGTACGAACCCGGAATCGAAGCCGTCGATTCGGTGGCTATTTATCCCAATAGTCCCGTTTTGATCGCGAATGGTAAAGCTCAATTGAGTTTTCTTGTAAAAGCTTATTCGTTTGTGAAAGATAAACGGACGATCGAACAGGTGATCGATGGGGAACATATTGTCAAAGACTCTGTGTTTACGAAGATTTCTGCAATGAAAATGGATCGTTTCGAAGCATCTGAAATACAGATTAAGACCAGGGATGGCAAGTTGATCGAGGGACAGAAATTCTCGGCCACCGAAGGGGCTGGAACGGATGTTGAATTTGTATGTACTATTCATGGGATAGAAAGTGAACCTTGTAAAGTGCATTTGATCGCCGATCCGGTAATGGATTTTCCGACTATTACTGTTCCGGTTGTTTTCCATCTGTTGGTTACAGATAAAAATATCAATAGGTATGATGGCATAACGACCGGGTTGTTACAGGGATTTATCGATCGGGCCAACAAGGTGTTTGCGGGAACTTATGCCGACGATCCGGTAGCCGTCGACAGTAAAATTCGCTTTGAATTGGCTACGGTGGATGTACGAGGGAATAAACTCGCTACCCCGGGAATAAACAGAGTGGAAATGGGAACTCCTGCTTATGGCGAAGTTGCCGGTTATATTAACAAGAATTTACTATGGGACCCGAACCGGATATTGAATATCTGGGTAAACGATGAAATTTATGGGACCAATGCTTATGCTCCGGCTTATATTTTGGATAACGGAACCGCTGTACCCGGTTTGAAAATGAATTCGGTTGCTACAGCTGATGAAGTAAGTTTTACTTCGTATAGGGAAGTAGGCATTACTCTTACTGTGAGTTCGATATTCTCGATCAATAAAGGGGGCTATGAATATTATCTGGGTACACATTTCGGATTAATGCCTACGGTGTTCAGTACTTATTCGGGAATTCCCTTTGTTAACGGAGATGTAGATTTTTGTTCGGATACTTATACTTATGAATTAGGGCCTATTGCTTTGGAAAAGAATACTTATTCGGATGATAAACAGGCTCCGGTGATTTATTATAATTCCTGTAATATCATGGATGAAAGTTCGGCATCGACTTCCCTGACCTATGAACAGGTTTTGCGTATGAGGAAAGTGATTGCTAATTGTCCGGGACGGATGTTCGATTAATATAATAACCATGTGCTGATGTGCTCCCGGGAGTTACTCCATAATGAGCACATCAGCACATAAATTTTATCCCATAATCCAACGAGCCTTTCTACCCAATAACCGGTACATCAGGGCTGTGAATCCCCACGCACACAGGAAAATAAGAATTGCCATTACCGGCACCTGTAGCGGAATCGGCAGATTGAAATTACCGATCAGTAAAAAGGCCGGGCCGACTGGAAAGTAATGTACCATGTAAATGCCGAAACCACATTTCGTGATATTGGCGAGCGAACGGATGAGGGCGGGCGTAGAGACGACTACTTTTTGCAAAGCCAGAAAAACCGCCAGAGTCATACATAACACGTTAGGGCTGCAAAAAGTGAAGAATAATTCCATATCCGATTCGGTAGCTGCCGGATTATGGGCTGCTGCACTAAAACCGGTAAAAGTGACGGAATAGCCGGCTGCAAATAAGAGAGCGGATAGAAGCAGTGTTTTTCCGACGGACCAGGAATTTCCTTGTTTGACATAATGCCCGAGCAGGAGATAACCGTTGAAACCTGCAAAATAATATAGTGTCCCGAATTCGTTCCAGGTGGCGGTGCCATAGAGATAATGCGAAATATATTCGCCCATATACGGGAGAAATAAGCTGATCACCCAAATCCACAAGTAAGTTTGTTTCATTTTACGATCGGCCTTATCGATCCAGGCAGAGAAAAAGGGCATATACAGATAAAGTCAGATCAAAAGGTAAATGTACCACATATGATTCTCTTTAAAGGAGAAATTGAAAGGAATCATGGCGATGTCTTTCAGCGAATCGCTGAAAGACTGGGATTCATTTCCTTGTACATAACAGAAAAAATCGCCGATAATGGATTTCGGAAGCCCGACAACTCCTGTAAACCACGGGAATAAGTTGTAAAGCACCGACCATATCAAAAAAGGAAATAATACCCGGAAAATTCTTTTCTTGTAGAAAACGCCTAACGGTTGTTGACCAACTGGGAGTAAGAGTAATCCGGTCATCATGGCAAACAGGGGAACCGACGGACGAAATAATGAGCCGTATACAGAAGCCCAGAATTTATATTCGGGTAGGGTTCCCAGGGTCGGGGAGATGTAAAAGGGATCGATACAATGTACGCCGATTACCATAAGCATTGCTGTAAGCCGGACGATATCCAGCCATACGATGCGTGAAGGAGAGGGTAAATCGTGATTCATGTTATTCATTATTTGTTATTCGTCTGATTATTTAATGTCGCAAAAGAATGAAATATTTGTCTCAACTTCCGTGAAATATTGGCCAATAACTAATAAAAATTGGTCATACCGGAAAAAAATTCTGTATCACTTCAAAGT
This sequence comes from Odoribacter sp., assembly GCF_985060555.1. Classification (NCBI taxonomy): domain Bacteria; kingdom Pseudomonadati; phylum Bacteroidota; class Bacteroidia; order Bacteroidales; family Odoribacteraceae; genus Odoribacter; species Odoribacter sp. The sequence goes on from NZ_CFKYFN010000064.1 coordinate 11,320, forward strand.
TAAAAATGTTAAATCTTGTCGAATAGAAAAGGAAATGAGCGATTATGCGTTTACTTTTGTATAAACATAAATCGGTGATGAAGAGGATTTTATTCATGATTATATTAGGGCTGGGAGGACTGATGCCGGTAAACCGGATATTAGCCCAGAGAGCTGTCGACTTGTTTCAGGATTATAGTTGGGAACAGGCTAGTTTACAGGCAGCCCGGGAAAATAAGCTGGTTCTGGTCGAAGTGGGACCGATCGACCTGAAAGTGGAGAGAGGAATACAGACGAAACCCGATCTGGTGAATTATTTGCAGCGGAATGTGATTGCAATCCGGCTGAATGCGAACGATACGAAAAACAGTGGATTTCAAACGCGCTTATTGATGTACGAGCCTCCCCTGTTTGCTTTTTTTATGCCTTATGGAGATTTGCTGGAAATGATAAAACCGGGGGAGGTACTTCAAGATCCTTCTGCTTTAAGAGAAACACTCGAAAAGGCGAAGGAACGGGCTGCAGTGAAAAAAAGAAATAGCCGCTCTGTTCGTTTCGAGGATTTGCCGTTCGAAGAAGCTTTGGCAAAAGCGGAGGAAGCGGAGCAGCCGGTATGTATTTATTTTACCGCCGACCGGTGTCAGGCTTGTTTGTTATTGGAGAAAAACGTGTTGAACCTGGACGAGGTGGCCGATTATTACAATGACCATTTTGTCAATCTGCGGGTGAATACCTCGCGGACACAAGAGTTGGCCCGGCGATATGGGATAAAACAGTGTCCTGCTTTTCTGTTTTTGAATGCCAAAGGGAAAGTGATTTACCAGGGTGAAGGGGCGGAAACAAAGGAGCAATTGCTGGACAATGCTGCTCTTGCTTTGAAAAAAGCCGGAGGAATTTCGTTTCAGGAATTATCGGATGAGGAGGCTCGGGCTAAAGCGCAACAGGAGAATAAACCGGTGTTTATCGATTATTATATTCCGGGTGGTGCACATAAAGAGATGTTGCGTACCGTATTTGCCGACCCGGAAGTGGCTGCCCTTTTCGAGCAGCAGTTTGTCAATGTAGCCCGCGAATCGGGTCAGGCGGTGTTGGTTTTTACGGATGCGGGGGGAAACGAATTGCACCGGGTGAGAAATATCATGAGTCCCGAAGATTTGCTGCAGGAGGCCCGGATGGTGTTGGAAGGAAAAGGATTGGCCGGAATGGAGAAGGAATTCCGTCAGGGAAGTCGCCGGCCCGAATTTCTGAAGAGTTATATGGCGATGTTGGGGCGGGCTGATAGATACAGGGAAGCCGGAGAGATTGCGGCGGTTTATTTTTCGGCTTTACCTTCGGATTGTCTCCGGGATGCTGAATATTGGGATATTTTCGACCGCTATTATATGCTTGCCGATACAGACCTTTTTCAATATGTATTGACTCACCGCAAAGAATTGTACGACCTTTACGGAGAAGATAAGGTTCGGAAAAAGATAGCGGCGGTCTGGATTGCCGGGGCTGAAAATTTTGTTCAGGACGGCGTTTTTGATGAGGTCGGTTTCAAAGCTTATACCAAACGACTGAAAAAAGAAAAAGTCGAAGAGTGGCGGCAAATTGTCCGGAATGCCCGGATGCATGCTGCCGAACGCACCGGGGACTGGCGTACATTCGTCGATTTGGCAGAGGAAAAATGGTACGAAGAAAAAATTCCCGATGCCGAATTGTACAGCTGGGGAGTGAAAATCAATGAAAATTGTCCTGACGAAGCTATTCGTTACAAAGCGGCACACTGGTTTGTACAAGCAGCTCAGGAAATGGAACGAAAAGAACGGGTCACCGGAAAAGTAAGCATGAGTTCATATAAAGGCTTTTTTGAAAAACTGGCGGACGACCTGGTGGGAAAAAAGTAATTGCGTTTGTGTTCTAATCGTTGAAGCTGAATTTGACACGATTGACAATGGAACGTCCCAAAGTCAGCTCGTCGGTATATTCCAGATCATTGCCGATAGAGATGCCTTTGGCAATGGTGCTGATGACGAGATCTTCTTTATTCTTCATTTTTTTGAAGATATAATAGCCGGTAGTATCTCCTTCGATGGTGGCACTGAGGGCAAAGATGATTTCCCGGATCGGTTCCTGCTCTACCCTTTCAACTAAAGAAGTAATGTGCAGATCGGCAGGACCGATACCGTCCATTGGAGAGATGATTCCTCCGAGCACATGGTATAAACCGTTGTATTGTGAGGTGGCCTCGATCGATAAGATGTCTTTGATGTTTTCTACGACGCAGAGCGTCGTGTTATCTCGTTTCGGGTCTGAACAGATCTCGCAGATTTCACCGTCGGAAATATTATGACATCGACGGCATTCCTTGATGTTTTTCTTCAGGTCACCGATACTTTTCAAAAAGTCGTCGACTTCCTGCACATCTTTCTTCAGAAGATGTAATACGAATTTCAGAGCTGTTTTACGCCCTACTCCCGGCAGGGAAGCAAACTGATCGACCGCTTTATCTAATAACCTTGAAGAATTCACCCTTTTTTCCTTTCTCCTTTTTTCTTTCTCCCCCTCACTCCTCCCTCAAACGAATATCTTTCACTATCATCTGAATATCGTTTTTCCCCATAAATTCATTTTCCTGGAGCGTATAACAGATATCGAAAAATCCGCCGGAGTTCACTTTATCATAGAGATGCCCCATGCCGAAACCGATGCCGCTCCGGTCGTTACAGGCCCTGGTATCGTCGACAATGACCAGTTTCAGGTGTTCGTTGTTACGTCCCACCCGTTTGGTGCCGATGAAGTTTGTTACTTTCTCGGTCATGAAGACCGGGATGGTATTGTTGGGACCGAACGGGGCGAATTTTTGCAGCATATGATACAGATCGGGAGTGATATCGGTCAGCTTGATTTTAGCGTCGATATTGATCTGAGGGGTCAACATTTCATCGTCGATCGTTTCCCGGACAATACGTTCGAATTTTTGTTTGAACGGTTCTATATTTTCGATTTTCAAGGTCAATCCGGCAGCATATTTATGCCCGCCATAATTCTCCAGAAATTCACTGCATTGCGAGATAGCGTAATACAGATCGAAACCTTCGACCGACCGGGCTGAGCCTGTCGCCAAGCCGTTCGATTCGGTAAGAATGATCGTCGGACGATAGAAAGATTCGGTCAGGCGTGAAGCTACGATCCCGATCACTCCTTTATGCCAGTTGGCATTGAACAATACGGTCGTTTTTTTCGACGGTTCGAGTTCCGATTGGTTGATGTGACGAATGGCTTCCTCAGTGATATCGTGATCCAGTTTTTTACGTTGGTCGTTGAAAGTATTGATATCCGAAGCGATACCGGCAGCAGAGCATTTCTCGTCGGCTGTCAGTAACTCCACCGATTTCCGGCCTGATTCGACCCGTCCGGCTGCATTGATCCGGGGACCGATTCTGAAAACGATGTCGTTGATCGTAATTTCTTTATCGATCCCGGAAATTTTTATAATCGTTTTTAATCCCAGACTGGGATTGGAGTTCAACTGCTGTAACCCGAAATAGGCCAGAATCCGGTTTTCTCCCGTGATCGGGACGATATCGCTGGCTATGCTGACGCATAACAGGTCCAAAAGCTTGTAAAGCTCCGACATCGGAAGATTGTGCTTCAGACTATGTGCTTGTACCAGCTTGAAACTGACCCCGCAGCCGCTCAGCCATTTGTAAGGGTAGGGACAATCCGGACGTTGGGGATCGAGCACCGCAATGGCTTCCGGCAACGTATCTCCCGGAGTATGGTGGTCACAAATGATGATATCCACCTGTCTGGAATTGGCATATTTGACTTTTTCGACTGCTTTGATTCCACAATCGGTGATCAGCATCAATGAAAAACCGTTTTCTGCGGCATAGTCGATTCCTTTGATCGATACCCCATATCCTTCCGTATAGCGGTCGGGGATGTAGTATTCCAGATTATCGCTGTTACAGTGGTGTTTCAAATACTTGTATAGCAGGGATACTGCCGTCGTCCCATCGACATCGTAATCTCCGTATATCAGTATTTTTTCATCTTGGGCGATCGCCCGGTCTAAACGTTCTACTGCCTTGTCCATATCTTTCATTAAGAAAGGATCGTGCAGCATATTCAGGGATGGATAAAAAAAAGATTGTGCCTGTTCCGAACTAGTAATACCCCGTTGCAGCAGTAAGTTCGCTATAACGGGGTGACAATTTAGTTTTTTTGAAAGTTCCTCTATCTTAGTAGCCTCCGGCGGAGTATTGATGACCCATCTTTTTTTCATTATACTTTTTTCCAATTCTGCTACAAAGTAGCGGAAATTCCTTGTTATTTCAAAGTGTAATCTAGATTAATTTCATATAACAAAATCTGAAAATTGAAAATATAAAATTAAGAAGCTCTGTTACAAAAATTTGCACGATTCGTTTTTTTTATTCAGAATTGCATTCTCCGGATTATGAATGCCATGTATATTTGCTTTGTCTCCCCCTGTCCTATTCAGTGCGATAACTCTCACATCGGAGTATCCGGGAGGCAGTCTCAAGAGATGGGACATTTCCAGATGCATCGGCTAAGTTTCCTCCCATTTGTTTGCAGATGTCGAGAAATTTCACTTATATTGCATAGAAGTTGTGCATACGATACTTGTGAATCAGAGAATTATGTGTTATTAATTTGTTGGATATCAAGAATATGTGCAATTTTTAAAACATAGATATTTTAACTTTTTTATTCCGTTAACGAGTAGTGAATGTATTATTTTTTTTTACTTAAGAAATTACAATTTTACAAATTTGCCCAAATAAAGGTTCGTTTAATTTAGTCGAAAGTTTATAAAGTTTATAAAGTCCTTGGTCTCTGCGGGTGCTTGGTCTATTGACAAGGAATAATTGACAATCGACAAGGATGAATCACAGTCTTAAGTTTATTCTATCGAATTATAAATCAATGGATATACATTTAATTTTCCTTTCTGCTTTTCTTTATTAATCTGTTTTTTCATGGAAGCGAAGCTTCCGGTAATTCTCCATGATCAATTGTCATCTGTCGATTATTCTTGTTGCAGATTCCCGCAAAAAGAATCGAACGAGTATTATTGTTGCTGGTCGCCTCGCAGTTCTTGGGGATTTCTCGCATGGATGAACAGGATAATCGTGTCGGCTTTCGGTTTTTGCCCCTTTTTAGGCGTTTTGCA
>NZ_CFKYFN010000065.1:0-32956 GCF_985060555.1 Odoribacter sp.
CCTACCAAGATACCTATGCCGAAGCGATGGCGAAATACGGGCTGCAAAGAGGCATAGACGGCTCGAAAGCTCGCCACAAGTCCACACAGCAGTATTATCGGGATATACAGAAACTTGCCGACGACCTCAAAGCGGAAGTGGTGGATTTGCAGCAGCAGAAAGAAACGGCACGGGAGGAACTAAGACGGGCGAAAAAAGAAATACAGACCGAGAAGCTGAAAGGGGCGGCAACCACCGCAGCTGCCAACATCGCCGAGAGTGTCGGTTCTCTTTTCGGCAGTAACAAGGTCAAGACGCTGGAAAGGGAGAACACCGCCCTGCAAAACCGCATCATTGAACTAGAAGAAGAAGCCCGACAACGGGAACGACAACAAGCCAAACAGATGCAGGAAATGAAAAGCACATATGAGCAACAGAATGGTAAGCTGTCCGAGTTCGTGAATTTTGTCAAATGCTATTTCCCATACGTGGAAAAGCTGATACCGACAATAAATTTCCTGCGTGACCGCTTGGGTTTCGATGACGGTATTATCCGAAGACTATGCACTTTCAAGGATGTTGCCATTAAAGGTAAACTCTACTCTTCGGAGTTCAACCAAAGTTTTGAAACCAAGCGTTCTATCTGCGCCATCAAGGAGAATGAAAACGGAAAATTCGATTTCAATATTGACGGAGTTCCACACGTGAGTTGGTTCAGAAAAAAGATGAGCGAGTTTAGAGAAGCTATTGGAATACCGAAGCCAAGGCAAAATAGGGGTATAAAACTATAGTTCAAAGAAAACAGCCGAATAATCTACCTATATTGAATGGATTATCACGTTTTTTTGTATTTTTGCAGTTGGATTGAAATAACTCGTTCCAAGACATATTGCTCGATAGCTTCACAATCACCACTACAAGTAAAGAGCAACAACTAATATTGGGACTGCCCCGAATATGGGCGCAGACTTCCCATATTTAGTTGTGGTTTGTGGTGAACCGTGAAGCGTATGGCGAATGTCTGCGCTTTTTATCATTAAAAAAATAATAGATATGACTAAAATCACTAACACTTATGTTTTAGACAAGGCAAAAATATCTGTATTGCTGTTAATTATGTTGTTTACGTGTCCTTTGGCTTTTGCTCAAAGTGAACCAGAAACAGCAAAGCCTTTAACTGATATGGAAGTTGTACGTAAAGTAGCATTTCTTGATATTGAAGGGAAATATTATGAAGATGTTACGATGTCTTTCAAGTCAATAACTCCTGACTATTTTATATCAGATAAATATAAAGTCAAAGTAAAAGTCGTTGATAAAAATGGAAAATCTATATATAAAAAGACTTTGAAAAATGTTTTTCTATATGTGTTTTCAAATGGTCAAATACAAGTGGGGAAAAAGAATTTTGACCAAATAGTCGTGTCAAAATCAAAATCGACAGATGAAAACATTGGCATAATTAGGGAAAAAGAAGGAGTTTATTAGTCGGTACTTATAAAATGAAACATTCACACACTTATCAACATTTTGCACTTAACACCGATAATTGCATCGTTGATATAAAGGATGTATATTATTCAAACGAACGATATTTTTGTCCTTATTGTCACAGTGAGATGATAGCTAAACGTGGAAATATCCGCCAATGGCATTTTGCGCATAAGGCTGACAAATGTTCTTACGACAAATATCTACATTCCATTGCTGAGATAATGATAATGAATTGGTTTAATCAGAAAGAGCATATCATATTATCTATGGATAGTTATGAAAAGTGCGACAAGTATGATAATTGTGTTTTCTATGACAAGATAAACTGTAAGAGGGTAAAGAAAGTGCAATTTGATTTAAAGACTTATTATTCAAAATGCATCCAAGAACATAGGTGTAGAGACTTTATAGCCGATTTGTATTGCGAAAACAAGACTAATCCTAATTTGCCTATTTTCATTGAAGTATTTGTAACACATGAATGCAGTCAAGAAAAGAAAAAATCGGGCATTCGTATTATTGAACTTAGTATTCAGTCAGAAGAAGACATTTTGGATATTGTAAATTCCACAAATTTAAATGAATGTGAAAAAGTTAAGTTGTACAACTTTAAACGTAAGGAAGTTTTAGCAAAGGACTTTACGCAACCTTTTCAAAAATATATCTTACATCATACTTTGAAAAGCTATGTTGAACGAGATACGTTTACTTGTAGGAATTACAATCACCACAGAAAGGGAATCTATGAAATAAGTATGCCATATGATGATTGCATACCATATTTTATCAATAGTGGTGGTTTATATACAATTGGAAAAGTTAAAGCGTATCTTGATGGGTATTTAAAGAAAGATTGCCAATTATGTAAATGGCAAGCAGAAGATATGAGTGGAAGCAAGTTCTGCAAATTGTATAAAAAATGTGGTAATCCAAAATATTGCAATGATAATGATGTTTCAAAATGTTCAATGTTTAGAGAGAATACACTAATGATAAATGATGCCATCTCTGATTTTAATGAATATCAAAAAAATGATTCAGTGGACATTTGGAATATAGATACCCCATATTAATCAAGGGATAATTACCATCCCATTCAGAAAAACACGCTTGATGTTTTTCGTTTTTGGAAAAACATATTATATTTGCAGATGAAAGAGTTATTTGACAGCATAGCAACGTAAAACGCTGAAATTCGCACAGTTGCTAAATCGTTACTTCTATTTCTCAAATAATTCGCTAAAAGTTTATTTCTCAATTGGTTAAGTCAAACCGAGAAAAATCTAAAATAATAATACAACTGCCCTTCCTGCATAAATTCACGCCGGGCCTCATCGATCAGTATCTTTTTAAAATCGTCGAGGCTGGAAACCGTCAGCCGTCCTTTAGTACAATCCCGGGCAACACGTACCTGATCCAGTTGTTCGATAGCGGCCTGAGTCTCTCCTTTCCGGTAAAGATATTCGGCTTGAATAAAATACATCTCGCTCACCCGGATCAGCGGAATCAAATCCTCGGTTTGCGTATATTCCAAGGTATTGTTGGTCGGTAAAATATATTTATTACAGATCCGGTCGGCTCCCGAAGTCTCTGTCAAATACTCTTTCCTCACATCTGCCTCATCGTCGAAAATACCGGGATATCCGGCCAGTACAAGTCGGTCGGAACTCGTCGTATAATAAGGCTCATAATTATCCAGGTTCAATTCGTTCGACAGGGCAAAAATCACTTCTTTATACCGTTTCCGATCATTGTTCTGTACCTCCTCCTTCTTTGACAACTGGAAACAAACTGCAGCATATTCTTCTGCATAGGCATCCAGTACTTCTTGTGCACAATGAGCGGCTTTTTCATATTCGCCCATATAATTATAAACCCTGGCCAGCTGGGCTATAACAGCGTAATAATTCATACGGAATCCCCGGTAAAGGAAAAACAAATCGGTTACCGAACTGCTCACCCAGTTATTCTTAATCCGTTTTTCAGCCACCAACATCGATTTGTCGGGTAGTGTATCGAACGGAGCTACTAAGTTTTTGGCCTGGAGCAAATCCCGTTCGACCAGCGACAAAATCTCCTGTACACTTTTATCCGGTTCGTAGGTAGAAGGATAATTCTCGAAATAAGGCATGTAATTTCCCGAAGGATTGGTCACCGGTGCCGGAGCCCAAAGCCGCAGTAAATCAAAATGCAGGAAAGCCCGTAAAGCCAGCGCCTCCCCCTGGATCATATGCTGTTCTGCCTCACCTCCTCTGAATTTAGAGGGATCCTCCCCGGTAATCCGCCCGACAATATTGTTACAGTTTGCAATCGAATTATAGGTATTCGACCAGATAACCTGAATCACCGACTTCACTGTTTCATCACGGTAAGCATAATTCTTTCCCGCGATTCCATATGCCGAATAATTCGACAATTTTTGAGTATTGTACAACTGTCCCAAAACATCAATAAATCCCCAGCTCATCTGCTGCCCGTACATCGAAGTCTGAGACATCTGGCGGTATACGCCGTTCAACGCATTCCGGTATCCCTCTCCGGTGGAAAACAAATCTTTTTCATCCACAGAATCCTCCGGAATCACATCCAGCCAATTACTGCAACCTCCCAATGGCAACAGTAAACAACAGGCTATTATCCAATGATATATTTTCATAATTCAAAATTTAAAAATTAGAAAGCAGCTTTCAGCGAAAAATTAAAACTCCGGGCATAAGGATAATTCAATCCTCTTTCCACCTTCACCGACGACCAACGGCAAACATCGTTCGCACCGATCTCAAAACGCAGCATACTCAAGCCGATCGTCTTCATCCACTTCTGCCCGGCGTCGAAATCATATCCCAGAGAAATAGAGTTCAGGGTCAATACATTGTTATCCTCGACAAAACGGGAAGTCGGACGGGTACGCATAATACTGCCGCCCACTCCGCTGGTCAGCTTACGGTAACGAGCCTTATCCCCCGGTTCTTGCCAACGTTCGGAGAACACCCGTTTATCGACATTAGAGGTGTATACATTCACATCTTCTACTTTGTCACGTAAAGTGCTGTTGTATATCTGGCCGCCGGCTTCATACATAAAAGTCATATACAAACTCAGATTTTTATAAGTGGCATTCAACCCGAAAGTACCTTGTATTTTGGGTTCCGTATCCCCCAAGACCACCTGATCGTTCGTATTCCAGGTATTGGTAATGCTTCCGTCCGGGCGGATAAAAATCTCCTCTCCGGTAGCAGGATCGATTCCAAGTGAGGGAACTCCCCAAATCGACGTCTGGGATCCTCCTTCGACATATTGAGTAAACGGCTGGGTATTCGAACCGTCGAACCGGTTACTGTTGGCAAAATGGTCTTTTACCCGGTCATTGTAAGCCTTCAGACTCTCCGATATTTTCAGGATTCTATTTTCATTGTGGGCCAGGTTAGCGAAAACAGCTACAAACAGATCTTTTCGACGGACTACTTCGCTCCGGAATTCCAGTTCATATCCTTTATTTTCCACCTCTCCGATATTATCCATATAAGTGGTAAAACCTGTCGAACTCGGAATCGTCACCGAATTGACGAGATCCACCGTTTTTTTCTGATAATAAGAAGCTTTGATATAAAGCAGGCGTTTCCATAAACTCAGTTCAACACCGGCATCCCAGGTATTCGTCGTTTCCCAGGTTAGGTTTGTATTCCCCAAAGCATAGAGGGTACCGCCGAAACCGGTTTTATACCAACCGTCCGTAAACATTTTATAAGTCGTTCGGGCTACATAAGGCGGAAAATTCACTTTCCCGGTTTGTCCGTATGAAGCCCGTATTTTCAACTGGTCAATAACCGTTTGTCCTTTCATAAAACCGTAGTTATGAATATTGACACCGGTTCCCGCAGACCAGAAGGGAGCAAACCGTTTATCCGCCCCGAATTCCGAAGAACCGTCCATACGTACCGAAGCATCCAGCAAATACACATCGTTATAACTGTAATTCAGGGTCCCCAGGAAACCGATCAGCCGGGTGGAATTATCGGAACTTACCGGTTTGGAAACAATTTCTTCGGCATAATTCGGAGAACTCAAAGCCCCGGAAGGGAATCCCCGGTAAGAAGCCGAAATGTTATCGGTTTTGGCAGAGCGGGCATTCACCCCCAACAATAAATTGATATGGTGTTTTTCGACAGAACGGTTATAAGACAGGGTTGAACTCAGATCCCAGTAGAACTCATTTCCCCGGCTGGTATTCAATTCGCCGGAAGAAGGATTTTCTGCAGTCTGGGGAGTTGTATTTTTCGAAGACAACGGATCCAGAAAACGTTTCGTATCGGTAATCTTACGCGTCAGGCTGAATTGAGTTTTCCATAACAAACCGGTAGTTATATTCCAGTTGATACCCAGATTATCGACAAACTCTTCATATTTGGATTTATCGAAATTGGATAAAGTCGCCTCATAAAGAGGATTAGGGCGTTTTTCATTCTTTCCGTCCCAATTGGGCAGATTTTCCAGATAGTTCCCCTCGTCGTCCTTATAAGGATCGTAAGGCTGACAACCGGTATAGTCGGAAAAAGCCCCGTAAGGAGACTCCTGCGAACGGGTATTGGTATAAGTGACCATATTTTTGAGCTGGAATGAACCGATCCGGTAATCCAGATATACGCCGGCTCCCACCCGGTTCCGGAAAGACTCTTTCATCACCCCGTCTTCATTATTGTAGCTCAATTGTATGCCGAAACGGAAATTATCCGATCCGCCGTCGACGCTCAGGCTGTGTTTGTGATTGAAAGAGGTCTGTAACGGTTTCGATAACCAGTAAGTATCCACCCCTCGGGTAATGGAAGCCAGTTTAGCATAATATTGTTGTTCGGCTCCCAAAGGATTATCTTTAGCCAGATCTTCGAATACTCCGGCCGCCACTTCCGTTTCGAGTTTCTCGCGTGCATTCATCAGGTTATAATCCGACAGATCGGGTACCGTGACATCCCCTGTAAAATTATAGGACACATTCAACTTACCCATCTGAGGAGCCACCGTCGTAATCACCACCACACCGTTGGCAGCCCTGGAACCATACAGAGCCGTAGCCGCAGCATCTTTCAATATGGTAATACTTTCAATACGGTTAGGATCCATATCGTATAACTGTTCCACACTGATCTGAAAACCATCCATGATGAAGGTCGGTAAGTTGGGATTATCCTTCAGAGCCGATTTCGTCAAAGGATCACGGTCCAATTCCTTTACACCGCTGATACCCGACCTTCCCCGCACATACATTTCGGGCAGCGCATTCGGATCGGACCCCCAATCGTTATTGGTTTGAATACGGAATGAAGGATCGAAAGTCTGTAATGCCTTGATGACATTCGATTTCGAAACGGACATCAATTCATCTTTGGTCACTGTAACCGAATTTCCGGTAAAACTTGTTTTACGGACATTCCCGTACCCGGTCACCACGACTTCTTTCATCTCTTTGATATCCGGTTTAAGCGAAACCAATATTTCCGTTTGCCCTTTTTTCAGGTTTACAAGCCTCGTTTCCATCCCTACAAACGATACCAGTAAAGTAACCGTATCCCTTTCCAGGACTTCCATCGTAAATTTCCCGTGTGAATCAGTGACTACTCCGTAGGATGTCCCCTTCAATAAAACCGTAGCTCCCGGTAAAGCCAGGTTATTTTCATCGGTCACCTTTCCTCTGACCACCTGTACATTCACCCGGGAGTCCGGCCGTTGTTTTTCCGGCCGGATAATAATGACCTCATTCTCCACTTCATAGGTGAGATCCGTATTTTGCAGTAATTGTCCCAGAAAATCTTCGACTTCCGCATCTTTCACATCTATATCTCTTTTGCCATATCTGTTTACTTCCTCTACCCGGTATAAAAAACGGTAACCGGACTTTTCCCGGACCTCTTTTAAAACCTCGTCAATTGTAACCCCCTGCCTTTTTGCAGTAATACGCGTCTGAGAATAAGCTTTTGCCTGGATGGAAAACACCAACACCAGTACCAGTAAAATCCCCGCCTTTTCCAGAGAGAAATTTAACTGCAGCAAAATACTTTTCAGTAAAAAATTTCGCTTTTTTTTCATAATTTTACATGCTTAGTAGTTAATGATAGTAACGACACCCCGTTAATTGCTGAGTTCTTACGGAAGATTATCCCCAATAATCTTCCGTTTTTCGATATATAGAACACATCAATCCAAGAAAGGGATGAATAAAAAAGATACTTTTTTAAGATAATTTTCACATTATTGCCTTTTCCGTTTCAGCCGGAATCCTATCGCTCCTCCCAAGACGAGTAAAGGAATCAGGCCGATAAAAAGACCTTTTATCCATCCGATATCGGCAATATCGAGATAATGGGTATCGTCCGTAGGAGATGGACGGCTATTATCCACCGGGAATTGCTGATAAGTCATATAATGCAACATCTCCATGAATAACCCGAAATTATTCAGTCGGACATCGTCTTTCCGTAAAGCCAGTCCTTCGGTACTGAACCAATCGGCATCCCCGGAAACGATAATACGTTGTTCTTCTCCTCCCAGCTGCCGTTTCAAAGCCAGCATAAGCGTATCCCCGGCATATTCCACGATAGGTACCCCCTGAAATCCGTAGCCTGCATTGAACGACAAAGCCGTAGTACCCGGAAAAGCGACTTGGTATTGCCGGGCTAAAAGCCCTGCACCGACTCCGGTTTGTTGTGCTCCGGATTCAGCGATATCACCGACAATAAAATCTTCCTCCCAGTCGGCCTCCTCATGTTGCAGGATTATTCCTTCCTTAAAGCCGATTCCCAGATTTTTCACCAACCCGTTCATCAATTCTTGTTTACCCGGTTCACCGGTAATGATCAGATTACCTCCTTTAGCTATATATGAATCCAGTAATCCCTGTTCCTGAAGGGACAATCTTTTTTCAGGAGCCGCAATCACCAGAATATCGATATCTTCGGGAATAACCGTCCGGCCGGTCAAATTCAGGGTATCTACATCAAACCCCTGATTCACTAAAGCATTCCGGCCGTTTCTTTGAATCAGTGAATATAATCCACCTTTATCATTCCAATACAAGCTCCGCTCCCCGTGTCCGGTCAGAAAAACTATTCTGGAAGCATCGGTCACCAACCGTTTCAAGGCCACCGTAATCTCTGTTTCCCTGGGGCGGATATCCATGCCGTCGTAAAAACGCAGAAAAGATTTCCGGCCGTTCGCCCGTTCCAGTAGATAAATCATCCGGTTTCCTTCGGAGGTCAGATCGATCTGCCGGTGAATTTCTTCCGGAGACAGAAAAAATTCCGGATCCAGGTCCTCGTCATCACATATTTTCAGCATTTGTTCCCTCAAAGGTAAAGAAGCCGTAGCCCCACGGAAACGGCTATGATCGGTGCTATCATAAAAATAGACATATTTCAAGCGGGTATCGGGTTTAAAACGTAGAAAAGGTTTCAATTCCCGGAGGTTCGACATTTGATTCTCCGGCATCCCTGCCGGAGCACTTTTATCCAATAAATTGACATACATGGTAATAGTCAGCTGATCGTCGATCAGATTCATGACCCGTTGGCCTTCGCGGGTGATGGTATTGTGTTCGGTTTCCGTCGTATCATAATAACACATGAACATCGGTTTCGAAGTCAGGTATCCGATTCCCAGAGCGATACAAACCACTCCCCCGTAACGTGCCCACCGCCACCACCAGGAATAATGCTGCTTGGTCGATTGCAATTTCAAAACAGACAAGGTCAAAAATAATCCGATCACCACCCCAAAGTACACGACATCTTCACTGCATATCAGTCCTGCCGTAAACGTTTTGGCCCGTCCCGACAAAGACAGCCACCAGGTAATCTCCTGTACGACAGGAATATCCTGCCAAAGTCCGCCTACAAAATTCAAGCAGGTAAGTATCACCAGTGTACCGACCGCTGCCACGATCTGGTAAGAAGTCAGGGTAGACATAAAGAGACCGATAGCCGAATAAGCACACAAAACCAGATAAATACCGAGCAACCCGGACAATATCAGCGGAATATCGAGGTTTTTCACAAAAATAAAAGCAAACACCACCTGCAGGAGCAAAATTACCAGCATCAATCCGCCGTACAACATCATAGCAAGAAATTTCCCCCCGATAATCTGAAAATTAGTTACCGGCGAAGAATATAATAACTTGATAGAACCGGAACTATATTCCCGGCTCATCAATGCCATTGTCAGTAAAGGAATATACAGATACAGATTATTCAGCACCTTGAAGAACGAACCGCTATCCCCCAACAATAAAATCACTGTCTGGAAAGGAATCTGCCCCCGTCCCAAAGCTTTATTCTGCAATTGATAGCTAAAAGTATCACAAAATGCCATTCCGGCCTGAAAAGCAAAAATGATCAGGATCAGCCAGGCTATCGGTGAATAGAAAAACAAACGAAGTTCTGTCTGTGCTATTCTAAAAATCGTTTTCATTTGAACTTTCTTTTAATCTTAATTTCTTTTTCTTCTGTAGTGAACCACTCCATAAGCCAGGGCCAAAAGACCGGGCAGCAATCCCATGGTTCCGAATTTCAGCCAGGGCATATCCTTCCGTCCCAAATACAATTCGTTGTCACGGGGAGGTATACTGGGGAGCAATACCGGAAATTCATCCCGGGCCAACCAGCGGAAAGATTCGGTAGCCAGAGTGAAATTAGCAGTCTTAACTCCCTGCCGGGCCCGGGTCAGCTCTGCATTACTGATACAATCGGCATCCCCGGCAACTAAAATCCGCTGTTCTTTATCCCCGACCTTACGGTCCAGGGCGACAATGACAGGCAGTACTTTCCCTTCGGCCGGGCCCGGATGATTCAGACCCTTCAAAGCATCTTCTGCATACAACCGGTTCACTTGCCAACTGATGGAATCCCCCACACAGGCAACAGGTGTTATCCCGAAGCCCTTTTTCTGTATTTCCAGACCTGTACAACCAGGTAAAGCAAAACAAAAACCATATTGCCGCATTTTCTGGAAAACCGGGAACTTTTCATCCCCCTCCGGATCCATTCCGGCAATTGTCAAAGAAGGTAAATATCCTTCCCTGGCCTGTAACAGCATCCCATTCCGGAATCTCACCCCAATCAATTCTGCCAACGGATTTATAAATTCCTGCGTACCCGGTTCACCCAGCAAAAACAAATTTCCCCCGCGTTCAATATATTCGCAGATCATCCGGAAATCTCCCTCCGGGATCTTACTTCTTACATCGGCTATTACTAAAATATCCACTTCATCCGGAATTCTCTCCTTTCCGGAAAGAGAGAAATCTTCCACATCGAACCCTTGATTGATCAAAGCACTCCGCAAAGACAGCTCAGAGGAAAAAAAACTATAATCCATTTCTCTCTTATTCGTACTATTCCGTTCGCCGTATCCGGTCAGAAAACACAATTTGGGCGGTTTTACCAACAACCTTTTCAGAGCAGCAGTCATCTCCTGCTCACTGGGGAATACATACATATCTTTATACACCCGTAACCAGGTCTTCCGTTCACCGTTCCATTCCACCTGGCGGACAAAATGATTCGATTCTCCGCTCAGATCGATCTTCCGGCGAATCTCTTCCGGCGTCAGAAACATACCGAAATCCAAGCCCTTAGCCTGGCAGATTTTTTCAGCCCTTTCCCGGTCCGACAACCCGGGATACAATTCGTCCAGATATTTATATCCGGCATAATCATAATAATACACATAATCCAGTTTCAAATTCCGCTTAAAGCGGGCATAAGGGCGGAAACGTTCGAAATCCTTTTTATGTGCCGCTGGCAGCCCACTCTCATAATTGGCATCCAATAAATTCACATATGTAGTGATCTTCAGTTCTCCTTTCAATTGCCGGAGTAAATCCTGTGAAAGAACAGAAATAGTATTACTCTGCGTAGCGGTCGTATCCCAATACCAGGTAAGAAAAGGACGTGACGAAACATAACTGAGCACAACGACTCCTACTGCCAATCCCGTTAATTTCAGTATTTTTTTCCTCCCCGGCTGTTTTTCTCTTACCGCCTGTAAACGCCAGACCGAAAGTAAGAGAAAAGCAGCGATCACCACCAAAAAGTAAATTAAGTTTTCCGTATTGATCATGCCGGCGACAAAAAGGCCTACCCTACCGTTCAAAGCCAGCCAATAAGTAATATCCCGGACCAAAGGTATCTCCTGTCCCACTCCGCCGATAAAATTCAAAAAAGATAAAAAAGCCAGAGTTCCGATAGCAGCCACTACCTGATAGGAAGTGAGGCAGGACATAAACAGCCCGATGACAGCATAAGCACAAATCAGCAGATACATACCCAAAAAATTCGAAAAAATCAGCGTACCGTCCATATGCCCGATCGTCAAAGCCCCCAGACCGACATATACTAAAATCACCCCCAGCAAAACGGCACAATAAATCATAACCGACAAGTATTTTCCCAGGATAATCTGGGCACTAGTCACCGGAGAAGAATACAATAGCTTTATAGAGCCGCTGCTGAATTCCCGGCTCATCAGTCCCATGGTCAGCAAAGGAATATAAAAATACAAGTGTTCCAGCATCACCGGGAAAATACCTTTTCCGCTCGTAAACACACTACCCGTCAGAGCCTGAACCTCATATCCTAAAGATTGGCTCTTTATCGCCGGCCAGATCACGTCACAAAACGAAAACCCACATTGTACGGCAAATACCACCAAAATCAACCAGGCTACAGGAGAATAAAAAATAACCCTCAATTCTGTCCGGGCGATTTGGTAAACTATATTGAAATCTTTGAGCCTCATATCATTTACTATTCTTAGATAAACGTGCAAAAATGGTATCCAGCGATTCCCGCTCCAGGCAAATTTCTTCCAATTGCCATCCTTTCTCTACACTCCGGGCAATGACCTGTTGTGTAATACCGGCCGGAGCTGTGAAATATACGCGATACTCCCTGGGGGTCAACGGTTCGACTTCCGAAATGCCATCGATATTTTTCAATTCTTCCGGAGCCGGCGGATTACCGAAAGTCACCAAAAAAGAACAAGGTTCTACATAATTATTAAATTCTTCCATCGTACCCGAAAAAATCATATGACCGTGTTCTATCATTTTGATCTTATCACAGGTGGCCTGTACTTCCGACAAGATATGGGTAGAAAGCATAACTGCCCGTTCAGCAGCGATCTCCTTAATCAGGTGTCTGACCTCTACGATCTGCACCGGATCGAGCCCGTTAGTCGGTTCGTCCAGTACCACAAAGCGCGGATTATGAACGATTGCCTGTGCAATTCCCACCCGTTGCTGATAACCCCCGGACAAATTTCCGATCAACCGCTTTTTAAAATGTGTAATGCCGCATTTAGCTTCGGCCGTATCTACTGCCTGCCGGATTTCCCGGGCGTCCATCAGCCGCAGACGTGCACAATAAGTCAGGTATTCATCAACGGATAATTCCGGATATAAAGGTGGCCGTTGCGGTAAAAAACCGATATACTTCTTGGCCTCTACCGGATCGGTCCTCAAATTGATACCGTTGATAAAAACCTCCCCTTCGGTCTGATTCAAAACCCCACAGATAATATTCATCGTCGTCGATTTACCTGCTCCGTTAGAACCCAATAACCCCAAAATCCCCCTCTGACTGATTTCGAAATTAATGTCTTGAATAGCCCACTGTGTTGCATAACGATGCGATAAGTGCCGGGCTTCTACGATTGTTTCTCCCATAAATAAGCTGATTATTTTAGTTAAGTTAAGACATGAAAAAAGCCGGGTAAGCCGCTTTCTCACCCCCATTCATCATTATATCAGGTAATTGTTATATTATTTGAACTACGACAGTACGACCGGTCACCAGAAACCGTATATTAGTGGCTTTTTCCAACATCCGCAAAGCGACGGAAAAATCATCGTACCTCTCCAAATCTCCGGTAAAATGAAAATTTTTGAGTTCCTCGTTTTGATAAAAAACAGAAATATTATACCACCGGGCCAGACTGTTCAAAATATTTTCCAGAGGTTCATCTTCAAAAATAAATTTACCGTCCTTCCAAGCCGAAAAATAGTTTGCATTCACCTCTATTTTGTGAAATCTCCGATGCCGTAAGTCACAGACTGCCTGTTGATCAGGTGCCAGTTCCAAAGCTTCCTTCCCCATCATAACCCTGACTTTTCCACAATTCAGCGTCGTTTTTACCACCTCATCCCCCGAATAAGCCTGCACATTGAACTCTGTCCCCAATACCTCTACTTTCAATTTATCGTATACATTCACGATAAAAGGATGCAAGCTATCTTTTTCCACTTTAAAATAAGCCTCTCCTTTTAAACTGACCTGCCGGGTCTGCCCCGTAAATACGACCGGAAAACGAATTTCCGAATCAGCATTCATCCACACATAGCTCCCATCCGGTAGCCGAACTTCATATTCCCCACCACGGGGTACAACGATCGTATTGTACTTGATTTCGGCCTGTTCTGCGGCCTGTAAATCTTGCAGACAATATTCCGCCAACAGACCGGTATTCTTTACAGTCACCGATTCATCCACCTGAATTTCCTGGTTCAGGGAATCCTGCAAAATAATCTGTTTGCCTTCGTTCGTAATCAGAACTGCTTTCGAAGATCCCGGATGAATGGACTGGACCAATAAGTCTGAAGGCTGCAAACGGCTATACCGGTTATACACCAGTAAAGTCCCGACACCGATCAATAACAGCAGACAGGCTACCACCCGGTAACGGGTGAAGAAACGGCGTTTTCGTACAGGAACGTCAGCAATCTGTTCCCGAAGTTTATGCCACACTCCGTCTACATCCAATCCGTCCACATATAAATTTCTCTTTTGCAACTCGGCCTGGTTCCTGATTTTTGCATAAAGACGGGCATGCTCCTCTTGTAAGCTCCAAGCTTCCAGTTCTGCCTGCTCTTCAGCGGTGATAATACCTAACCACTGTCTTCTGATCAGATCTGCCATCCGGTATTCTTCCTGATACTCCATTTCATTGTACATTCAAGATTCTGTCCTAAGAACACACAAAGATTGTAAAAGGATGAATGGGAATCATTTTTTTTATTTTTTCCGGAATAAAATATACAACAACACGGGGAAATAACCTTTCAGGGAATTTTTCAACATTTTCAGTGCGTTGTATTTCAGGGTTTTTACAGTAGTAACTGCGATTCCCAATATTTCCGAGATTTCTTTATTTTGCTTTCCCTCGAGAGCCAGCCGCATAATTTTTCCACTTTGTACAGGTAATTCCGCAATTGCATTAGAGATCAAGCGATATGTTTCTTCCTGTATCAGTTGTTCTTGAAAAGAAAGTTGTTTATCAGACAGTTCGATCTGGGAAAAATCGATCGTTTTCTTTTTATCTCTCAGGTAATTATAACAAAGATTACGCACTGCAACGTAAAGAAAAGTCCTGAAATCCGGTATTTTGTCATATTCCGCCTTTTTTTCCCATAAACGGATAAAAACATCCTGTACAATATCCTCTGCCACTTCCCTGTTAGCGACCAATTTTCCGGCAATCACACACATAGAGGGATAATACTGCCGAAATAATGCCTCAAAAGCACTCAAATTCCCACACTTGATATCTTCAAAAAGGATTTCTTTATTCATTCACGTTGCACAACTTTTACCGACGAAGCTAAAAATAATAATCAATTTCAGACCTCAGGATATTTAAAACCACGGTATCAGCACTGAAAGTCTCCTTAGGATCACTTCCGTAAAACCGAACAAATATAATTACTTTTTTCTTATTGAAAAGCAAAAAATATTCGTTTCTTCAGGCGATTCACACTCCATCACACTGATTACAAACCACTTAACCAAACAAACTTCTATTTATTTTTAAGCGTTCATTCATTTCCCCGACCGTTTCTATCCACCGGATAAATATTGATGCAAAAAGTATATCTTTGCATTCAGATAAAATAACAAAATCGTATGGTATCGAGAAATCTGACCCAGGAGGAAATCACCCGGCTGCAAGCACAAGGCTGCAGTTCGACAGATTGGCAACGTGTAAAAGTTGCTTCCGGATTTAAAACCGATTATATACAAAATGTCCGTTTTTCAGGAGATATCGAACTAGGTATATTCGATTACGAGTTCATTTTAGAGGGAGGACTCCCCAGACATGCCGGTTTGTTCAATGTCACTTTACACAATTGCCGGGTGGGTAATAATGTCCTGATCGAAAATATCCCCAATTATATCGCCAACTACCGGATCGGAGAAAATTGTTTTATACAGAATGCCAATCTGATCGTAACGGAAGGACGTTCGTCCTTTGGAAACGGAACTTTAGTGGCTGTATTGAATGAAACCGGAGGACGGGAAGTGCCTATTTTCAATGAATTATCGGCCCATCTGGCTTATATTATCGCCCTATACCGCCATTTTCCTGTCCTGACCGAGCGTCTCAAGGCACTGATCGAACGATATACCGAGCAAGTGTCCTCGACAGAAGGAAAAATCGGTAATCACGTACGAATCATCAACACCGGAACGATCCGTAACGTCTGCATAGGCGATTACACGACCATCGAAGGTACATCCCGTTTGAAAAACGGTTCCATCAACAGTAATGCAGAAGCACCGGTATTTATCGGTCATAATGTGATGGCTGAAGATTTCATTTTTTCTTCGGGCACCTGTATCAACGACGGAGCAGCTTTAGTACGGTGTTTCATCGGGCAAGCCTGTCATTTAGGCCATCTGTTCTCAGCTCATGATTCTCTATTCTTCAGCAATTGCCAGGGAGAAAACGGAGAGGCTTGTGCCGTATTTGCCGGTCCTTATACGGTGACCATGCATAAATCCAGTCTGTTGATCGCCGGTATGTTCTCTTTTCTGAATGCCGGTAGTGGTTCAAACCAAAGCAATCATCTTTATAAATTGGGACCCATCCACCAAGGTATCGTCGAACGCGGTTCGAAAACAACCAGTGATTCTTATATACTCTGGCCGGCGAAAATCGGGGCTTTTTCTTTGATTATGGGGCGACATGTCAGCCATCCGGATACTTCGGACCTGCCTTTTTCCTATCTGATCGAACAAAATAACCAGACTTATCTGGTACCGGCAGTCAATCTAAGGAGTGTCGGTACGATCCGGGATGCTCAGAAATGGCCCAAACGTGACAAACGCAAAGACAGCCATCAACTCGATTATATCAATTTTAACCTGCTCAGTCCCTATACCATTCAGAAAATGCTGAGCGGTATAGAAGTACTCCGCACCCTGCAACAGGTGTCCGGTGAAACTTCGGAAGAATATTCATACCAAAGTGCACACATCAAAAGTAATTCCCTGAAAAAAGGTATCCAATATTATTCCATGGCTATCAACAAATTTCTAGGGAACTCGATCATTAAAAGGCTGGAAAACCTGACATTTCACAACAACGAAGAGATCCGCCAGCGCCTGGCCCCTACCCGGACAGAAGGTAGCGGCGAATGGGTAGACCTTTCCGGTCTGATCGTCCCCCAACAAGGGATCATCCGCCTGATCCGCCGGATAGAAAACGGAGAGATCGAATCTGTCGGACAGATCACGGATACTTTCCGCCAACTTCATGCCGACTATTATCAACTCGAATGGACCTGGGCTTGGGAAGTCATGCAACCCTGGTACCGGGTCACACCTGAAAGTATCACAGCCGGGGATGTGATCCGGATAGTGAATACCTGGAAAGAAGCTGTGGTCAATCTCGATAAAATGCTTTATGAAGATGCGAAAAAAGAATTTTCCATGACAGCTCAAACCGGTTTCGGAGCCGACGGTAATCAAAAACAAAAGAAGATCGATTTCGAACAGGTACGGGGAGCTTTTGAAAATAATCCTTTCGTGGAAACCGTCCAGGAACACATAAAGGCAAAAACCGCTTTAGGTGATGAATTGATCGAACGATTAAAAAATATTTAAAAATAATTGGATATAAACTAAAAATTATATTTCTTTGTAAAGCCGGATACAAGAGGTATCGGCATTTTTTTATTTCATGTAGCGTTTTCAAAAGCGCCTTAGAATCAAGAAACTGGTAATTTCAATTGTGATTCATTTACAACAACTAAGGCGGATATTGACAACGCTCGCGTAGTGAGTACGTATATAAATATACATATTCTAAGCGTGAGCTTGTCTTACCCGGTTGTTGTGGAATACCAGTTCCCTTGATTCCGGGTATGTGCAAGTTCCACGCTTATTTTTTTATTAAAAAGTACGCAAAACTTGCCTGTCCCCTATTATATAGCGGAGTTCCAAAAACCCAGCAGGCAGTCGGCAAATCAATCGTTTCTTTCCAGACTTTCGGTTACCGGCTGTTTTTTATGAAAATCCACCTTTTTATCCTATCTTTGCGTGAAACAAATCAAATCTGGGAAATTATGTCAGAATGTATAGAACATCCGGAGAATGCTCCGGAATATGAAGGATTAAAGGTGAACAAAGGCATCGAGCAGCCCGATCCCATGAATCCCAATATTGCTGCGCGCCTGAAAAATATACGGAGGCAAACCCTGACCACCGACGATTATGTCGAAGGTATTCTGAAAGGAAACATCAACATCCTAAGCCAGGCGATCACGCTGGTAGAAAGTGCCAAACCCGAGCACCAGGCCGTTGCCCAGGAAGTGATCAACCGTTGCCTGCCCTCCTCCGGACGGTCTGTACGGATCGGTATCACGGGTGTACCGGGAGCCGGCAAGAGTACTTTCATCGAAAGTTTCGGAAAATATCTCACCGGCCAGGGACATAAAATCGCTGTATTGGCCATCGACCCGAGTAGTGAACGGTCGAAAGGAAGTATCCTGGGCGACAAGACCCGTATGGAAGAGCTTGCCTGTGATCCTCATGCTTACATTCGGCCTTCCCCGTCAGCAGGTTCCTTAGGTGGTGTCGCCCGGAAAACCCGCGAAGCCATGATCCTTTGTGAAACAGCCGGCTTCGACATCATCCTCATCGAGACGGTCGGTGTAGGCCAAAGCGAAACAGCCGTACACTCGATGGTCGACTTTTTCCTGCTGGTACAAATTGCCGGAGCCGGAGACGAGCTTCAGGGCATCAAACGGGGAATCATGGAAATGGCCGACAGCATCATTATCAACAAAGCCGACGGGAACAACATTCAACGGGCAGAACTAGCTAAAGCGCAGCTCCAGACCGCCCTGCACTTTTTCCCGCCCCACGAATCCGGCGTCATGCCCAAAGTCATGACTTGTTCCGCTTATGAACGCACCGGTATCGATGCTATTTGGGAAAATATCCTGCACTATTGCAGTGAAACTCAACAAAACGGTTATTTCGATGTCCGCCGTGCCGAACAATCCAAATACTGGATGTACGAAACCATCGACGAACAATTACGCAACCATTTCTATCAAAGCCAAAAGGAAAATTTAAAAATAGCAGAAAAACAGGTCATGAGTAATCAGGTCAGCTCCTTTGCCGTTGCTTTCGAACTGTTGGACAACTATTTCAATACAAACAAATAGAGGAGCGCTATCCCGATTACCGAGACTGCCCGAAAAGTCGAATCTATGACTTTTCGTAATTAGCATCTTATTCAAAAATCGGCCCCCTGCTGATTGGTGGAACTGAAACTACTGACCTATCTATCAGAACTGCAGATTCGCCAATCAGCATACTGAAAAAAGTAAACTTAGCAAAGTGAATACAAACCTTTCGAACCAAATATGAAAAGCTGTCTGTTCATCTTTATTTTTGCAAGCCTTTGGGGCAGTTGCCGAAATCGATATCCTTCAGAAAGAATGCTGAATCAAGCTGCACAATTGATTTATTCCTCCCCTCAACAAGCTTTGAAGCTGCTGGATTCCATTTCCCAAAAAATATTAAAACGGAATGCCCGTCACAACCTATATTTATTAAAAGTTCATGCTGCTTACGAAGCCTATCAGGATATCTCGGTATATCCTCCCCTTTCTAATACAGCCCGATATTTTCAGCAACAGGGTGATTCAACCAAAGCAGGGTGGGCCTATTTATTTACGGGTATCATGGACAGCAAGAACGGTTATTATGAAAAAGCCTCTATCAACCTGTCGGAAGCAAAAGAGAATGCACCACGACAAGACAGTATGCTCTTATTTCAAATTCATTATCACCTCGGAGAGCTATATAAACTTCGCCGTGACCAACAAGCGAGTATCGAATCTTACCAAAAAGCCATAGAATATCACTCTCCCCAGAATAAATACAGCAATTATGAAATGGGCGACTGTCTGCTCAACACCAGACAATATGCAGCAGCCCGGACATATTATAAAAAGGCCGAGCTAAACGCTTTGAATTTACAGGATTCGGTAAATGTGGCTTACCTCATGTTGCAGATCGGTATTTCTTATTCGAACACACAAAATACAGCGAATGCAATTCTTTACACGCATAATGCCTTAAAATATGATCCGAATCCGGAGTTTCAGAAACAGGGTTATCTCCTTTTAAGTGAAATTTATCTACATCGCCAACAGCTGGATTCTGCCAGGTATTATCTGAAAAAGGCATCCGTGTCAACGGACGATTCGGAAAAATTACAAGCCCAATATTATAAACAACTATACCAAATTGCCGAGTTAAAGAAAGACTATCAGTCGGCATTAAATCATTATAAGAAATATACGACCTATATTACAGATTACCAACTAAACAAGACCGAAGAACGCATCGACAATATCGTCAACCGCCACCACCAAAAGAAATGGCAACGCGAAAACCGCAGGCTGGTCCGCCAGCGCATGCTATTGGTCAACGGTAGCCTCGTTCTGGCTTTACTTTTTATACTACTAGCCACTTATATCGGTATCTTATTGAAAAAAAGACGGGAAAAATACCTGAACGCCTGCCAAATGATCGAAACTCTACAGCATTTATGCCAAGAACAAAACCGATGTCAGGATAAATTTAAAGAACTGTTGTTGAATAAATTGGAAGTATCCAAAAAATTAGCTTTTATTTCAAGCTATCCCCATGACAAGCATCAGGCATTTTTAAAAATGTATAATGAAATTCTGGGAGACATCGGACAGACCGATTTAAACTGGGATGAACTCTATTTCACCATAAATTATTTATACAACAATTTCCAGCAAAAATTGAAGGATAAGTTTCCTTCCCTGAACGAAAAAGAAATTCAATTGTGTTGTCTGATCCGAGGTGGTTTCAAAACCGATGAAATCGCTTTTGTCATCCGGCAAAGTGTCTATTCAATCCACAAACGGAAAACGGCTATCCGGAAAAAATTGGGTATGGACGAACGGGCCGATATCTTAACAATAATACTCTCCTTACTGGACAATTCATAGAAGAAAAAGCAGGATAAATACGACCTTACAATTCAATTTCATTTTTTTACCAAATTTACAAACCTGTCCAATCACAACAAACTGATTTACAGACACACATTTTTCTGTTTTACAATTACAAAAACACAAATTACAAATACAGAATCCACAAAATAAGATAAGGCACCTACATACCAGATTACACCATTTAGAATTTGTATTTAATAGAATTTTGGCAGTTAATATATGTTTACCCTAAATGTATCACTGAATTGCAAACCGACTCTGATCCGGGAAAGATCATTCTCCCCCGGGAAATCCATACATATCTTCGTTAAAATCCATACATATCTTTTTTAAAATTCGTCCGTATCTTTTTGGAAAAACATACGGGAGAAAATCCGGAAACATACGCCCGAATGAAACAAAAGGACGAATATCCTGAAATCACTCACCGAAACCCTACAGCAGGAATATACGGCAAGCAGTACTCCTATCATTTACCTATAAAACAGACTGCCCCCGTTTAGATTCCCGAATAACAAGTCTCCAGTTTCCACCCCTTATAAACGAATTATCACCTTTTACCAATTTTTCTTAATACTATTTTTATAACAAACTCACAATCAGTGTATAAAAAAACAACATTACAATTAGAAACAAGAGGTATATTAATTGAATCCTTAATTTATTCTATAATTTTAATCCATCAATTTTAATTTTTAAAACTATGAATAAACTATTAAAATGTATTAGTATAATTTTATTATTTTTTTTCTTGTGAAGAAAAAATAATAGAAAAAGAAGATCTTCCTTCAACTAAAGGCTGTTCCCAACAGAATTCCTATGAAATTATAGACGGTATTCTACATTTCAAATCTCCCGAAGCAATGAGTACATTAGTAAATGTGTTAGAAAAAATGTCTGATGAGGAATTTTTTGCATGGGAAAAAACAAATAATTTTTATTCGTTATATCATGCAATTTCAAATGCAGAGGAAGATATTTTTTCTGATAGTGTATCTTTTGAAAAGAAATTAAAACAATACGAAAATTTAGTGTATTTAGATGAAAATGAAACAATTCAAGCCAAAGTACCCTCTCGATTATATCAACTAATTTGTAATAATGAGGGATATTTTTTCATCAATAAATATAAACATCAAGTGATTTCAGATGAAATTATTACTAAAGACAATCAACTTAGGAACATAGAAAGCAGAAAATATATTGTTAACAACTCTCCCCAAACACGAACAAAACAAGAACCAAGATACCCCATAGCTTCTTCAACATATACAGGTAATAAACGACGTGTACATGTTACAGTATTATATATTCGAGAAATTGTTCGAAATACTAACGGAGAATGGGTTGGAAAGCAAATATTACAATTAGAATCTACATCATACAAAAGAGTATTAGGAAGATATAAAAGGTACAAAACAGTCCATTCTGTAGATGTTCTTGGTTTTTATTGCTCAAAAGGAGTTTATAAGAAAGAAGACGGAAATTACTCCACACGCAATGTAAGATTCGAGGGCTTAGGAGGTGGAGGTTCTGTTGGAGAAAAAAAGACTATGACAATGAACTATTTTTTATCTCCCTCAAATTTATGGATTCCAGAAAAATATATTTCCATTAATGAAAAAGATATAAGTTTTGTACAAACTAGAGTTAGTACTCGTGGTACAGGTAATAGCGGGGCTGTTGTTGTTTATACAAGAGATTCATTTATTTCTTTGCCCTTTATTATTCCTACCACAGGAACCCCACAAATTATAAGGCCTTTAATAACAGAAAATTTTGGAGAATGATGAAAAAATGCTCAGTAATTACCGGTATGATTTTAGCAAGCCTTTTACTGTTTATGAACAGTTGCGAGAAAGATTACCTGAATGCGGAAGAGATTAGTTATTCGTTGACCGTTTCGGATACCGTTTATCTGAATGAACCTGTAACCATCAAGGGAGTGATCAACCAGGACTTAGATATCAGAGTCTATTGGGAAAACTGGAATAATGATCATTTGATCGGCGTGCTCAAACCGTACCGGGACTCTATTGTCTGGATACCGGAAAACATAAAAGAAGGGCCAGCCAATCTGTTGACACAAATCGCTTATAAAAGTGGAAGAAAGAACCAAACGAACCTCATGGGCGGGAAAAATATCGTGATTAAAAAAAGATAACATTCAGAATCACGGAAAGCTTCACCACGTCATCAGCACAAATCCCTTCCCGGATAGCTTGTTCTATCAATAACAGGCATACCTGGATGGGATTTACGTATAAATAAGGAATCAGGCCAATAGTTCCCTCTCCTGGGAAAATTCCGGGAAATCGTCCAGAAAACAGAAGTCGTTTTCCTGATTCATATAACCGCAAAAATGGCGAACCCCATTGGTAATGGCTACATAGGGAGCTGCCAGTGTCAGATTATAGCGAAACACCTGGTCGAACACTTTTTGGGTAAGTGCCACAGCAGGCGCTTTACATTCGACCAGCAGCCAAGGATTACCGCTCCGGTCGAAAACCACGATATCGAAACGCCTTTTCAGGCCATACAGTTCAATTTCTCTTTCGACGGCAACCCGGGAGATCGCATATCCTTTCTTTTCTACCAGATAATGCACCACATGTTGCCGTACCCATTCTTCAGGCGTCAGGACCACATACTTCTTCCGGACGATATCGAATATCATCACCGTCCCGTTTTGCTTTTTCACCTTATAATCGAATCCCGGTAACGAAAGCTCTAACATATCCTTCACTATTTTTCTCCTCGCTTTATTTTCGCCTTTAGTTTATAGCCTATGACTTTTTCACCTCCAACAAACTACTATCTCCATAACTCAAAAACCGGAAATCATGAGTCAGCGCGTAATCATAAATTTTGTGCCAATCCTCTCCGACGGCCGCACCGACCAATAACAACAAGGTACTTTGGGGTTGATGGAAATTAGTGAACATGGCATCGATCACCCGATAGCGGTACCCGGGAACAATAATAATCGTCGTACGGGCTTTCAGCAACTCCTGACAAGCTGTGTCGAACCAACCGCACAAGGCTTCCATGGCTTCCCTCAAAGAATAATCCTGAGGTAAAGTATACGCTTCCCATTGTCCTAGCGTAAAAAAATCCTCCTGTCCTGCCAGGCGTTTCACCCCCATCCAGTATAAACTTTCCAACGTACGTACCGAGGTTGTTCCCACTGCAACGATATCACCGGTCTTCTCCTTCAATTGTTCTACCAATTCGCGGGAAATGACCAAATGTTCCGTATGCATATCGTGATCTCCGATCGTCTCTGCTTTTACCGGCCGGAAAGTACCTGCCCCGACATGCAAGGTCAATTCCCGGACATGCACACCTTTCTCTTTCAGATCGTTTAAAATCGCCCGGGTAAAATGTAATCCGGCAGTCGGAGCTGCCACAGACCCTTCTTCTTTGGAATACACCGTTTGGTATCGGACTTCATCGGAAGCTTCCGATTCCCGGTTCAGATAAGGAGGGATCGGAATCCGGCCGCATCCTTCCAGCACTTCACTGAACGAAAGACCTCCCGTCCAGCTAAAACGGATAATCAACTCCCCCTCTTGTTGCCGCACCTTTTCGGCGGTTAACCGATAGGTCGCTTCGCCATAGGTAAAGTCACAGGCAATGCTCCCTTCCTTCCATTTTTTCAGGTTCCCCACCATACAACTCCATTCACAACTATCACGAGCTGCAAAATTCTGAGCATAATCGACCGGCAGATACGGTTCGAGACAAAACACTTCGATCACAGCTCCTGTCGCCTTGCGGAAAAACAGACGGGCATGAATGACTTTCGTATTGTTGAACACAAGCATCTGTCCAGCCCTAAGGAGGCGACGCACCTCTGAAAAACGACTTTCTTCTATCCGTCCACCCCTATATATCAACAATTTAGAAGCCTCTCGTTCGGCCAAAGGGAATTTTGCTATCCGTTCGTCGGGCAAATTGTAAGTATAGTCTTCAATCCTTATATTCCTGAGTTTATCCAGTTCTCTATCCATATCATTTTGTCGTTTGACAATAATATTCTATTTTTATGTTCTGAAAGGCCGGGGATTGCATTTTGCAAAATCGGTCAAAGATAGTGAAAGGTGAGAACAGTGACAAATGAAAATTTATTTTCAATTTGACCCTACTGAACCGCATCCTAATCTTATCCAAAGATAACAAAAAGATCAAAGATCAGGTTATGAAAACAAAGAAAGACATTGTAGACAATTGGTTACCCCGGTATACGGGAAGAGAATTAAAAGATTTTTCAAAATATATTTTACTCACCAACTTCGAATATTATCTGGAACTATTCTCCGAATTATATCAGGTACCTATCGTCGGAGCAGACAAGACCATGCCTAATGTCTCCTGTAACGGGATTACGCTGGTCAATTTCGGTATGGGCAGTCCGAATGCCGCCACCATACTGGATTTACTTTCGGCCATAGAGCCCGAAGCCGTGCTTTTTATCGGTAAATGTGGCGGGATTAAGGAAAAGAACTCCGTGGGTGATTATATTCTTCCCATCGCTGCGATAAAAGGCGAAGGAACCTCCGACGATTATCTGCCTCACGAAGTGCCTGCCCTACCGGCTTTCAGCATTCAAAAAGCCTGTTCGAAGGCCATCACGAATCATGGGCGGGAATATTATACCGGCGTAGTCTACACGACGAACCGACGGGTATGGGAATACGACGATCGTTTTAAAGAATACCTGAAAAGTACCCGGGCCATGGCGGTCGATATGGAAACGGCCACGATCTTTACTGTCGGTTTTGCCAATCGTATCCCGACAGGTGCCTTACTGTTAGTCTCCGACCGTCCCATGATCTCCGACGGAATAAAAACAGCCGAATCGGACAAACACGTCACGCAGAATTTCGTTAAACAACATCTGGAAATAGGCGTAGAGGTCCTGAATAATATCAAAGAAAAAAATTACTCCGTAAAACACCTGATTTTTTAATCGAAGATGAAGAAACAAATTTCTTATTTTCTACTTTTTACTTTTTATCTATTTCTTTTTTCGTGTAAAGAAAAACAAAATTCTTCCGTTCCGCCAGCCGACACCCGGGTGGAATGGATAAAGAAGACCTGGGACTTCGGTAACATCACCCAAGGTGAAACGGTAACCCATACCTTCTATTTCAAAAACACAGGGACCCAAAACCTGCTGATTAAAAATGTGGAAACGGGATGTGGATGTACAACAGCCGATTATGACAAAGCTCCCGTTCGCCCCGGGAAAGAAGGAAAAATAGAAATTGCCTTCAACTCTGAAGGCAGATACGGTAAACAATACAAAGAAATCCGTATATTTGCAAACATTCCGGAAAAACAGGTTATCCTGAGTTTTACCGCGACTGTAAAAGAATAAAATCAAATCATTTTAAATTAATAAACAACAATTATGAACACATTACTTATTGTATTACAACAACAAAGCAACGGTTTAATGAATTTCTTACCCTTGATCCTGATCATCGTCGTATTCTGGTTCTTTATGATTCGTCCTCAGATGAAAAGACAGAAAGAATTGAAAAACTTCCGTGACTCACTGAAAAAAGGAGATAAGATTGTGACGACCGGAGGTATTTATGGAAAAGTACTCGAAATCGGGGATTATTATATTATCATGGAAGTGGAAGGCCAAAACCGCCTGAAAATCGACAAATCGGCAGTTATAAAAGACATGACCGACGCTACTCCGGCAAAATAAATCACCCGACCGACGTCCGGAACGATTGGCAGACCTATGCACTGACCGAACTACGGATCAGCGGCTTCAGTCCTGCCAATCCTCTTCGCCGGTCTGTCTCTGAAAAGAAAGCCGATCCCCCGAAAACCGACGGATCGATGTGACTATTTTATCATAAAAACCGATTCCATGTACTTGCCCAAAGTCAACCTTCAGCAAATCCAGCAGTTTAAGGAGAAATACCTCAACCGGAATATCGTCTCCTACCTGATTTGTGTTGTCATAGCTTCCATCTTATGGTTTCTGAACACTTTGAGCAAAGATTATCTGACAGAAATAACCTATCCGGTCAAGTACACCAATTTCCCCGCGGGAAAATATCCCGTTGCAGAACTCCCCACCCAAATCCAGCTCACGGTAAAAGCCAAAGGATTTGCTTTATTGGGACATAGCATCCGCACTTCTTTTCTGCCCATTACTTTTAATGTAGGCAGTTATTGTAATCATGCCCTCTCCGACAAGGCAGGCATACAGGAATTCATCCTGAACACCAACGACATCAAAGACAAAATCAGCAGTCAATTAAATACGGAAATTCAATTACAGAGTGTAGCTCCGGAAGAGATCGTATTCCAATTCGCACAATCGGGCCGGAAAAAGGTAGCCATCCGGCCTATTGTGGATTACACCCTGAAAAGACAATATATCGTCAACCAGATAACGGTAGCTCCCGATAGTACCTGGATAGAAGGACCGGTCAATATACTGGACACTTTACACTGTATCCCGACCGAACTTATCAAGCTGAAAAATATCAGTAAAAATATAACCCGTACAGCAGAATTAGTCGCTTTACCCTATTGCACTCCTCAGGAAACCGCTGTGGAAGTCGATATACAAGTAGAGCAATTTACGGAGGCCAGGAAGATCATCCCGATCACCCCCCTTCATGTCCCCGATTCTTTGACGCTCCGGCTCTTCCCGGATAATGTCAATATCAGTTATGAAATAGGACTGAGTAAATACGATAAAATTACAGCCAGCGATTTCATCTTTTCTGTAGATTATCCGAAAAATGCAGATGTCACTTATCTGGAAGTCAAGGTTGTAAAAGCACCGGATTACATCAAAAACTTGTCCTATACCCCCCAAAAGGTCGAATATATATTGGAAAAAAAATAATGATACATTCTATCGGTTTAACAGGTGGCATAGGTTCAGGGAAGAGTACGATCGCCGGTATCTTGAAACAACTGGGTTATCCGGTCTATCTCGCCGACCCGGAAGCTTCCCGGTTAATCAATCGTTCTGTAGAAATCCGTAACGACCTTACCGGTCTGTTCGGGGCGGATCTGTATACCCCCCGAGGAATGCTCGACAAAAAATTATTAGCGGATATCATCTTCAAAAATCCACAAGCCCTGAGTCAGGTGAACCGGATCGTTCATCCCCGGGTAATCCGTGATTTTCAACACTGGCGGGAACAGCAGAACAGTCCTTTGGTCTTCTTCGAATCGGCTATTCTTTTTGAAGCCGGTCTCACCCGTCATTTTGATTTTATTATTTGTGTAACAGCATCAGAAGCCACCCGTTTAAAAAGAGTGATTCTTCGGGATGCGACGAATGAAGACAAGGTAAAAGAAAGAATGCAAAACCAGGCTGCCGACACAGAAAAATGTAAAAATTCGGATTTCATCATTTACAACGACGAGGACCATATGGTCGTACAGCAAGTCCTGGATGTTTTGAATAAGTTGAATTTAAAAATACAATAAATAGTCATGGCAAAATATGGAAAATGGATTGGTGCAGGTTTAGGATTAGCACTGGGGGGACCTCTCGGTGCTTTATTCGGATTGTTTATCGGGTCGATGTTCGACAACATCCAGACCATTGCGATCCCATCGGACGGGGGACCTATTCCTCCGGGCCAAACCGGGCGTGGTGATTTTACTTTCAGTCTGACCGTGTTGGCGACCGCAGTGATGAAAGCCGACGGCCGGATCATGCGTTCCGAACTCGATTATGTCAAAACATTTCTCATCCGGAATTTCGGCATCGAAGCCACACGTGAGGCCATGCAAATGATCAAAGAACTGAGTACACGAGATATCCCTGTCGACGATGTATGTCAGCAAATCCGTTTTCAGATGCCTGAAGCTTCTAAAGTACAATTGCTCTATTTCCTGTTCGGTATTGCCAAAGCAGACGGCACCGTCAGTACGGCCGAGATCGGTCTGCTCGAAAATATTTCCAACCGGCTGGGCATCGATCATGTCACTTTCATGTCCGTAAAATCCATGTATTACGATGACATCGAATCCGCCTATCAGGTTTTGGGCATCGACAGCAGTGCCAGTAATGAAGAGATCAAAAAAGCTTACCGCAAAATAGCAATGGAAAATCATCCCGATAAAGTAGGGCACCTCGGAGAAGATATCCGGAAAGCTGCGGAAGAAAAATTCAGCCGGATCAACGTCGCTTACGAAAAGATCAAAAAACAAAGAGGCATGAATTAGTATCAGATTGTAAGATGAACATTTTCAATTTCCAATTAAATGCACTAGTTTTGCAACTCATTTTTGTGAAACTTCAAATAACGAACTATGTTAAAAGAAATTTTATCCATTTCAGGAAAGCCTGGTTTACAAAAACTGATCAGTAATTCTTCTAATGCCATTATCGTCGAATCACTTATCGATGGCAAGCGTTTCCCCGCCTATTCAAATTCAAAAATTATTGCACTGGAAGATATCTCTATTTATACTGAGGCTGAAGATATGCCTTTGAAAGAAGTTTTCAAACGCATTTCTGCTAAAGAAAATGGAAAATCTGCACTGAGTCACAAAGAACCTACTGAAAAAATTCTGGCTTATTTCGAAGAGATCGTTCCGGAATATGATAAGGAACGGGTATATGTCTCGGATATGAAAAAAATCATTCAGTGGTACAACCTGCTCACCGAGAAGGGAATGCTGGACCTGGATGAAGAAGCCAAAGAAGAAGAGAAAAAAGAAGCATAACCTCCTCCTAAAACATAAAGGAGTCGGGGTGCCCCGAAAGGCTTTCGGACCATCTCAACTTCTTTTCATTTCTGACCACCGATGTTTCAATTCAAGCGATTCGTCATCCATCAAGAACATACTCCGATGAAAGTCGGAACAGACGGTGTATTATTAGGAGCGTGGGCAGAGCTTGAAGAGGCGGCGTCCATTTTGGATATCGGTACGGGGACCGGCCTGATCGCACTCATGGCAGCCCAAAGAAACGCACAAGCCCGGATCGATGCCCTGGAAATCGAACCGGCGGCCTGCCGGGAAGCCGCCTATAACATTCGAATCAGTCCGTGGGCCGAACGTATCCGGTTATATCCCCAGGCCTTGCAAGCCTTCTTTCCTGCTATCGGTTATGACTGTATCCTTTGTAATCCTCCTTTTTTCGTACACTCCACACCGGCACCGGATAACGGCCGTAGTTTAGCGCGGCATACCGGCACGCTTCCCCATACCGAATTGATCGTTCATGCCGAACGCCTGCTTACACCTCACGGTAAGTTCCAGGTAATTCTCCCTGTAGAAGAAGCTTGCCAGTTAATCGCCTATGCCAGGCGATACCATTTATTCCCCCGGAAAATCACCCGTGTACATCCCAATCCGGGAAAAGCCCCCAAGCGGCTTCTTATCCAACTGACAAGACAAGCTCTTCCTCCGGTCGAAACAGATCTGACCGTAGAACTTTCCCGCCATCATTACAGCGAAGAATACATCGCTTTGACCCGTGAATTTTATCTAAAAATGGAATAACTGCCTGATTTTTATCTTTTTTAGGGAAATTTCCCGGTTTTAAAGAAATCTATCCGGACATTTAACGATCCATTAACTGTAAATTATTCGGAACCGCCTTATCTTTGTCATGTCAAAACGAAGAATAAAAGACACGTTTTTTTCATAAGTTTGTATGTTTAGGTTAGTAGTTAGTAATTAATAAGAGATCGGTTTCCCCGGTCTCTTATTTTTTTCTATCTTTATCCATTGAAATCATTAACAACACTCAAATTTACGACTTTGTCCATGAAAACTCTTTTATTTGTCTGTAGTCTTCTTTTATGTCTGGGCATAACCGGTTGTCGTCAAAATGAAAAGGAACTCAAAATAACGGCCTACGTAAATCCTTTTATCGGTACCGACGGTCACGGCCATTGTTTTCCGGGAGCGATCCTGCCCTTCGGCGGTATTCAGCTCAGCCCCGATAATCCCCGTAACGGTTGGGACTGGACCTCAGGTTATCATTATTCCGACAGCATCATATCCTCTTTCTCTCACACTCATCTAAGCGGCACAGGTATCGGTGATCTGCAAGATATCCGGTTTCTTCCGGTGAGCACTACACCGGATACATCGATCAGCCCTGCTGCTTATATCCAATCGGGATATGCCCGTTTTTCCCACCGCAACGAGCAGGCCGAACCCGGCTATTACAGTGTCGTATTCGACAACGGTATAAAAACAGAATTATCCGTCACCAACCGATGCGGTATCCATTACTATCAATACCCTGCCAACTCGGCCCATGCTCTGACTATCGATTTAACCACCGCCCGCAACTGGGACCGAACGACAGAAACAAGTATCCGTAAAGTCAACAGCCGAACCCTCGAAGGTTACCGGAAATCGCAAGGCTGGGCCAATGACCAGCGGGTGTACTTTATCATCGAATTTTCACAGGATTGCGAAGTATTAGCAGGATACAAGAAATTCTCTCCTCTCGAAAACGGGCAGAAAATAACCGACAAAGGATGTTATCTCTATGTCGATTTCGGCCAGAAGACCAATAAAATCCTGGCCAAAATCAGTATTTCGTCTGCCAATACCGAAGGAGCGATAGTCAATCTGGAAAAAGAACTCTCCCACTGGAGCTTTGACAAAGTGAAAAGGGATGCCAACCACGCCTGGAAAAGACAGCTCCAAAAAATCAAAGCAGAAGGCCGGAACGAAGCCGACTTAGAAAATTTTTATACCGCTTTGTATCATGCTTACACAGCACCTTATCTCTTCTCGGATGTAAACGGTAATTATAAAGGCCCCGATAAAGAAATCCACAGTGTTCATAAACACAACCAATATTCGGTATTTTCCCTTTGGGATACTTACCGGGCAGCACATCCCTTATTCACCATCACCCAAAAGAAACGGGTATCGGATATGATCAATTCTATGCTCAAGCACTATGATGCCTATGGCTTACTACCCGTTTGGGAACTAGCGGGCAACGAAACGTTCTGTATGATCGGTAACCATGCCATCCCTGTTATCACCGAAGCCTATCTGAAAGGCATCCGCAATTTTGATGTCGAAAAGGCTTACGAAGCGATGAAAAAAACGTCGCTCACCGACCGGGCCGGTATGGGTGTTTACCGGAAATACCATTATATTCCTTATGAGCTCGAAAACGAATCGGTATCCAAAACGCTCGAATATGCTTACGATGACTGGTGTATCGCTCAAATGGCCAAAGCCCTGCAAAAAGAAGACGACTATCTTTTCTTTTTAAACGCCTCCCGCAATTACACCAATCTTTTCGACCCCGGTACCGGTTTTATGCGGGGCAAATCTTCTGCCGGAGAATGGAAAACACCCTTCTCCCCGCTCTATTCCAACCACCGGGACGATGAATATACCGAAGGTAACGCCTGGCAATATTCCTGGCTGGTGCAACACGATGTCGAAGGGCTGATCGCCCTGCACGGAGGTGCCGAAGCTTTTATAACCAAACTCGACAGTCTCTTTACCCTGGATGCCCGGCTGGAAGGCGAAAATGCCTCTCCCGACATCAGTGGTTTTATCGGACAATATGCCCATGGGAACGAACCTTCCCATCACATCGCTTATTTATATAATTATGTCGGGCAGCCACACAAAACCCAGCTGTATGTCAACAAAATTCTGACCGGATTATATCACAATACTCCGGATGGCCTTTGCGGGAATGAAGATTGCGGGCAAATGTCCGCCTGGTATGTCTTCTCGGCCATGGGCTTTTACCCGGTCAATCCGGTCGAGGGAAAATACCAGTTGGGCGCTCCGCTGTTCGACAAAATAACCCTCTCGACAGGACCGGAGAAAAAATTCGTCATCACAGCCAACAAAGAGTCGGACGGGCACATCTATGTACAGGAAGTATATCTGAATGAGAAAAAACTCGACCGCACCTGGATCACTCACGAAGAGATCATGAATGGCGGAGAATTGAAATTCGTCCTGTCTACCCACCCTTAAAGAAGAAACACAAATAAAAAAGGCGGTTGTCCTAAGTTCATTTTTTAACTTCCGGCAACCGCCAAGCGATAAATAGGGATATTCAGTAAATGTCCCTATAAAATACAATGGCATATGAAGATGCCCCAGTATAATCACTTCATATGTCATTTTTATTGTCATTTTTCTGTA